>JAYTKX010000079.1:0-19633 GCA_043729865.1 Methanobacteriota archaeon | reverse complement strand
TCTGGAGACATTGCTTCTGAACTTTCCATTAATATATACCATTACTTTAGAGAGATCAGTATCAGCCGGATCTGTCCATGACCAGTTAATATAGTACTGGGCATAACTGGCGTTCTTCAGGTTCCTGATGCTTGCAACGTGTTTGGTTGTATCAGATATTTCTAATGATCCGTTTATTATATTTGTTTGAATTGAATTACTAAAAGGATCACTGATAATTACATTTGTCAGATTGAGCTTCGTAGTCCCTTTTTTTTTGGCATATATGGAAATTGTTGCAAAAGTGCCTTTTGTTGTCACATTTATTCCTGGTGTAATGACAAGCCCCCAGACATTGATCAATGTCCCCTCAGTATTATTAATAAGACCCGAACTAAATAAGGTTTCTGAACCGTTTTGTTTGAATAAATTTCCTTCAGTTATATTTTGTATCTCAATATATGATCTATTGAAAAGCATCCGCTATTTCTTCGCCCCTCTTATCACTTTATCAATTCAGGTGCGAATGAATTTCAGCGTTTAATCCTTATTTGATAAATCATCAAAATACTTATATGAAATTGTTTCAAGTATGCCACCATACCAGTCTCTCGATGTGGATATCTCTCTTATTGAATTCAAAGCTTCCTCACGAGAAAGCAGTTTGAGGTCATACAGTAAACGTATCACAAAAGCAGATGTCAGTACCTTCACTTTCGTTATAGATTTTATATACGGAAGTGCCCTGACATCATCTGTGATCATATAATCATATCCTCCAGATTCTGCAAGCGTAAGAATTTCAATTCTGAACGGACCCTATCTGATATATAGAACTGAATAATTTTTGAAGAAAGAGCTACTAGATGTTTTATTTCTAAAGATACAAGTGCACTTGTATCAGCCAATATCTTTATCACTCAATTAGCCTCTTTGCAACTGCATCTGCTTCCTGAAGTGATTCCAAAACGGTCTCTTTGTATATTCTTACCCGTTCTGCCTCTTTAGATCCAAGTAATGATTTTAAAGATTCATAGCTTATCTCATCAGATGCGTATTTTGATGCTATTTGTCTCTTTATTTCCCCCAGTTCAAGTTCTTCGCGAAGAGATTCGGAAACCACTTTTTCTATATATTCTCGCGTAGTTTCAAAATGTTCACTAGCAACACTTCCGATTTTTTGAAATAAATCTTCAGGAAGTTCAACTCTTAATGATTTTGATTGCATATTCAATAGGTTGTTCATATCTGTTATAAATAGTTTATTAATCACTAACTCTCAAAGGCTGTTCGATATAGGAGATCATCAGATTCTTATATGTCTCCAAATGGCTCCCCGCCGTGGCTGCACTTCAGGTGCTCTGCTTCTATGGTCTTTTCAGGTCGCTACTTGGCACAACCGAGAACCTGTACCTCGCGGCAGGAAAGCCCCAGGTCAGGACTAAGCTTAATCTTCTGCAGCTTGTATTGATGGCGCTGCTCATGTATCCGCTCACCATGCGTTACGGGATCATGGGAGCTGCGATCGCGGCAATGCTTCCGTCGGTGCTGGTTGTGGTTTTGACGCTCAGGGAAGCGGGGAAGATCATAGGGGAAAGTTTTACTTTCATCGCAAAGACATTTGTTCCATCGATTATGGGCTCTCTGGTGATGGTTGTCGGGATATATGCCTGGTATTATTTTTCTGCAGGACTTAGCCCTGTATTGAGGCTGGGCGGTTCTGTTGTTATAGGGGCGGTGGTTTATATTGGGTTCTTATGGATGACGAGAAGAGAGTTGTTTTATGAGATCAGGGAGCTGGTGGGGAGGAAATGATTAGCAGCTATTTTGGTGGAAACTGATAAGCGCGTATCCGTTTCTTGTTTATAAATTGTATATCAAAAACAACAAACCATGATAGCTCTGCTTTCGTTTACTTATAAGCGCTGTCATGATGCTCAAAACTAATAAGTGTTATCTGGTTATCATTCTTATCTATTGAATAAATAAGTACAAAAGACCCGATTTGTACACGTCTTCTGCCTTTTAGGACATTTCTTAAAGGTTTGCCTATCTCCGGTTGTTCTGCAAGGATTTTGAGTCTTTTCTTAATATGCTCATATAGGACTTTATCCTTCTTATGCAGCTTTTTTATCTCTCTTTGCACTCCAGGATGTGCTATTATCTGATATGTCATTCGTCAACACTTTTCAAGAAATCGTCCATGCTTTCGAATTCAAGATAATTGCCTTTTGAAATCTCTTTCTCAGCAGTTTTGACCCGTTCAATAAATTCTGAGCTTAAAGTTTCCTCAGGAGGATAACTGCTTTCTTCTAACTTTTTCTCTATTATATCCAATTTTCCCATAATTTTTGTAAACATCATCTCGATATTATGAGCTTTAAAAGAATTTTCCATATTTATTCTCCATAGATTAATTATTTTCTAACTTAAAAGCTTTATTCCTTCGCCCCTCTTATCACTTTATCAATTCAGGTACGAATGAAAATCAGATTTCTGGCTTCTATAAAAATCAAGAGCATTAAATGTTTTCCTGTACTCATCCACTGTCATAAATTCAAAATCCTTTTCTTTAGCTCGTTTTATGACTCCATCAATAAGTTTCACAGCCCTCATTCCCAGGTTGTGGATCTTCAATTCATGCCTGATGACATCAGCAAACAGATGTTCGATAGCATTACTCCCTCTCCTTGAAGGCATTGCGCCTGAATTTGCATCAAGGCATTCATTGGGGTGGAAATGGAACTGTCAGTTTTAAATCCAGTCTCCTCAAGCGCTCTTATCGTGGATTCATTAATGCGAAGAGCTGGCGCCCGGAAATCCGTGATATTCCCTGCGATATTTTCAATGATAGATTTAGCTTTTTTAAGTTCTGCCTTTTGTTCTGCAAAGTTCATTGAATCAAATGCCTGCAGGTGTGAATGATCATAACCATGGCAGCCGATATCATGCCCGTGATCCAATACTAATTCAAGCGCTTCAGGGGCTTTTTCAGCGAGTTCTCCAGTGAAATAGAAAGTGCATTTTATATCGTGTTTTGAATACACATCAAGCAGGCGTGGAAGACCTGTCCTGTACACATCTTTCGCAGTCTCATCATCCATCCTGTTAAGAGGGATGGAGAAACTTTCCACATCATTTGTCATCAGAAAATACATGATATTTTATTCTCCTTGGAACTAATAGCCAGAGCTATTTCAGCCGCCCCTCTTATCACTGGTTCAATTCAGATGCGACTTAAAGGAACTGTTCTATTGTTCTTTCCGGTATCTGGTAGAGTTTCTTAATTATACTTATGAATATTTTTTCCTGGGCGTATCTGGTCATGGAGTATGCATCCTCAAAGTCATCGATCTTTTCAAGTTCCCTGACAGCAAGACGCATGCGCACACTTCCGCCCGGGATGTTCCGGTTTTTTTCTATCTGCGATATCACATTGATAAAATAACCTATTCCTGCCGCCCTGTCAGAACCTATGTTCTTTACATATCCGCATCGTACGCAGAAAGGATGCGGCTTCAATCCGCAGGAATGTCCCCTCACTATGTGCGGCTGCCATACTTTATCGATATTTCCGCATTCTACGTGATCGCAATTCAGGAACCTTCCTCCATAAACAATAGCTTATAATCAGCACGAGACTATATATATTTACCGAGCAATATATATTATTATTATAATCATCATCAATCGAATAAGACTGCTGATTTATGTTAGTAGAGCGAACTTCTTTTTGAACGATCTATACATATAGCGGAAGCTCAAGATCAATGCTGTCAGATAAGCAGCCGATATTTTTGATACAAGTCCAGAATCAAAATCCTTTTTCACAAAAGTGATCATAACAATTAATATGAACAACATGATCAAATAAAACATGAAACTGAATACAAGCGCTTTCTTCCACGGCTTCATTCTGAATTTGAGATCGAGATGAAGTTCTATCATTGCGGAATCGTCCAATAATTTTTCTTTAAGATGCTCAAGATCAGCATGCTTTTCCGGGATATCTGACATCATATCATCCATCCTTTTCCATTTAGATTTTTAATGCGGGTTTCCAGGGGTGGATGTGTATTGAAAAGCTGCTCAAAAAAGTTCTCTTTTTGTGGATCGATCAGACAGATGAAACCGAGAGAAGGATATTCCCTGGCATTGCTGTTCTCAAGTTTCCTGACAGCTGATATAAGCGCATCCGGTTTCCCGCCAATGGCACATGCCCTGGCGTCGGTATCATGCTGCGCTACCGATTGTATCATTGCCGCGGCAGGAGGTGAGACAAGCCCCATCACAAAAAACCCGAAAAGCTTTATTTAAAATATCAGTTGCAAGACCTGTCGTTCCAGGCGTGATCGTTGATTCAAGCACGACCAGCATCCCCCTTTTCAAGTATCTGCCAACCTGCCTGAGCCCCTCTTCAAGGGCGCCAAAATCAGGTTCAAGACTTATATTATCCTTAAAAGGCGTCTGAATTGCTAAAGTGATAGCATCGACCTCTGTGATCCTTGAAAAGTCTGATGTGGCTTCGAACCTTCCAGATTTTCTGACTTTTTTTATCAGATCTTCAAGCCCCGGCTCTTCTCCCTTCAAAGGGCTTTCTCCGTTGTTAAGCATTTCGATTTTATAACCAGAACTTGGCGAATCGCGCTGGAACCCTATCACATGATCAAAATGCTCTGCAAATAGAACTGCTGCTGGTATGCCCACATAGCCCATTCCTACAACGCCGACTTTCTTGATGCGTCCACTTTCATTTAATAATTTTTTTAGTTCATTCATATTTCTATTCCACTCAAATGTAAATACACTACAATAAACGTTTTGAAAAGCCCTGGAGATCATAGGTTTTGCTGAATATACCACGCTGATAAATGAAGGAAAGAAAAGTATTAGCATGCGGGGGATGGGATTTGAACCCACGAATGCCTGCGCAACAGGATCTTAAGTCCTGCACCTTTGGCCGCTCGGTAACCCCCGCTTGGGGACACGTCTAATAGCCCTTGGATTACATTAACCTAACGCATATTCGACATGGTTATGTACGAGCCGGTACAATTCCGGGATAATGACACCACCTTTTGCCACCTTCTCCCGCAATGTGTTCATCCCCCTGACCAATATCTGCAGGAACAGGTGCGGATACTGCGGCTTTCGCCGGGATATCGGTCATCCTGATGCAAGACTCCTGACCCCTGCCGAAGTGGCGGACATACTTGACAGGGGAGTTCACCGAGGCTGCTCTGAAGCGCTTTTCACTTTTGGCGAACATGCAGAGGAAGTAAAGGGATTCATGCCGATGCTTATGGATATCGGGTACAGTTCCATTATTGATTACCTTGCTGACATGTGCAGGCTCTCGATACGAAAAGGACTGCTCCCTCACAGCAACCCCGGAGTGCTTGATAAGGAGGAAATGGAAAAGCTAAAACCCTGCAACGCCAGCATGGGGCTGATGCTAGAGACCGTTGCTACCATCGAAGCGCACAGGGAATGTGCCGGAAAGACACCAGAAGCTCGCCTGAATACCATCAGGACTGCAGGTGAACTGCGCATACCCTTTACCACGGGCATCCTTGTGGGTATTGGTGAAACGCCAAAAGACAGGGAGAGATCGATACGCGCCATAACTGAACTCCATAAAGAATATGGACATATACAGGAAGTAATAATCCAGAATTTCATACCCAAACAGGGAACTGGCATGTCATCATGCCCTCCTCCCACCATGAAAACCATGACTGGAACCGTTTCCATGGCAAGGCGCCTCCTTCCTGAGGACGTGGCAGTGCAGGTCTCCCCGAACCTGATATCGCCCGCGGAATTGCTCAAATGCGGAGCTTCTGACTTAGGCGGCATCTCATCTGAGACCATTGACCACATAAATCCCGGATCCGCCTGGCCTGCAATGGCAGAGCTGGGTGCAATGGCAGGCGTCCCGCTTAAGGAGAGGCTGCCGATATATCCTCATTATGTCAGGAAAAAATGGTACAGCGACGAGATATCTTCTCTTTTAAGGTCTCTTTCAGCCCTGGAAGGATTTCGCAAAACTTATTAATGAGTGTTGCATTAAGACTTAAAAATTCAGGTGGTAATATCCAGAAATTACAGACGATCAATGACGAGATCCTCGGGCGGGCTGATGTCGGAAAATGCACGATGGACGACGCGCTGACCCTTTATAATAGCCCGGCTCTCCTTTTTCCGCTTGCCGACATGCTGCGCAAAAAAGCGGTTGGGGACGTTGTCACCTATGTGATCAACAGGAACATAAATTTCACGAATATGTGTGTCGGGACATGTAAATTCTGCGCATTCCGAAAAAATGACGGTTTTATCTTATCCATCCCTGATATCCTGGATAAAATAAGAGATGCGGTAAAGATCAACGCGACCGAAGTTTGCATCCAGGGGGGTCTGCTTCCAGGCTGGGACGTATTTAATTATTGTGAAATACTTGAAAATATAAAGGAAGAATTCCCCAACCTTCATATCCACGCATTTTCTCCCATGGAAGTATTTCATGCAGCCCGCAACGGAAATATGAGCATTAAAGAAACACTTTCGCAGCTTAAAAGATCAGGTCTTGGCTCAATGCCCGGAACTGCGGCAGAAATACTCGCTGACAGGGTAAGAGAGCAAATTTGTCCGGACAAACTCACCACCCATGAATGGATCAATGTTATAATGACCGCTCATAGGACAGGGATCCCCACGACATCAACCATGATGTACGGGCATATAGAAACGCTTGAGGAGAGGATCGATCACATTTTCATAATCCGCGAGGTACAGAAAAAAACCGGAGGATTCACGGAATTCGTACCTCTTCCGTTCATGCCTCTTAACAATAACCTCGGCGAGGGGAAAAATATTTCATACGGACATGATGACTTAAAACTTCATGCGCTGGCAAGGGTTCTATTGCATCCATATATCAGGAACATCCAGGCGAGCTGGGTTAAGCTTGGAAAAAAAACTGCGCAGTCATCCCTGAATTTTGGAACGAACGATCTTGGCGGGACACTGATGGAAGAAAATATCTCAAAAAGCGCAGGGGCGTCAAACGGCGAATACATGGCGCCGCAGGAATTCAAGGATATCATACGGGGAATTAACCGGATACCCGTGCAGCGAGATACTCTTTATCAGCCTGTTAAAAGCCTATGAAGAATGATGATGGTTGAATGCGATGCTTTTATAATAACAAATGTTATTAATTAGTATAATGACCGATGAAACAATAACTGACAATCCAAAGGATGAAATGCTCCAAAAACTTGATAGGATGCTTGAAAACCTGCCCGAAAATTCAAGGCAGCCGATCCGTGACCTGATCAATAAACGCAAGGTTGAACTCGGGCTCATGAAATCCGGACTGCCGCCAGCAGGTTACAAGTTGAAAAAACGAGCCAAAAAACCCGTTCCGGTAAAGCCCTCCAGGAAAACTGTGGAATCTCTCAGTAAAATAGCAAAAGGCGTGGGAAAGGTTCGGGAAATAAAAGGTGAAGTCAGCCAGGACATAGATGTTAAAGATGAACCTCTTAAGAAGGAACGAAAATTGACCGAAGAGTCTGACTCTTATAAGTATTAAAATATATAAAAAATATTAACTAATTATTAAAATTGCGTTACGGGAGTAAATGTTAAAAATTCCGTTACGCAATTTTATGTAAATAAACCCGTTACGCAATTATATCTCAATGATCCCGTTACGGATTTACTGATACGATTTTTATTCAAACCTCTTATTTTAATTTATAGCGCGACTTCTATAATGGGCTCGAGTATTTCTATCATGAAATATAGATGGCTTAATTTAAGGGGGGTTGTCATAGGGGTAATCCAATTAAATCAATAAAATCATGAAAAAAACTGTATATAATGTTGGTTATATACAGTTTTTAGAAACCCATATATAGTATTCCAGACGAATTAGTATATGCTGTGAACAATAAAAAAATTAATGGTAAAGTATTATGATATTCGATGAGCGTCTGAAGAAATTATCTACGGATTTGAAATTAAGGGGTTTTTCACAACAAACAATAAAAATGTATTTATTTTATAATCAAAAATTCCTTGAATACACAAAAAAGCAGCCAGAAGATGTCACAGAAGACGACATTAAGGATTATCTCGCCTTCAAATTTTCAGATGATGCGCTTTCGAATGCTTCTATTGCTCTTATAAAAGCAGCCCTCAAATTCTTTTTCTCTGAAACGCTGGGTAAGAAATTATCCGATATAAGAACACCAAAAAAGTCAAACAAGCTTCCTGTTGTACTTAACAGAAATGAAATAATTAACTTGATCGAAAAAACAGAAAACCTAAAACACAAATTAATAATTGAGCTTCTCTATTCTACAGGTTTGCGGCTTTCAGAATGCGTTAATCTCAAATATTCAAATATTGATTTAAGTGAAGGCATTGGTTGGGTGCGTTCAGGAAAGGGTTCCAAGGATAGAATTTTTATCATTTCAGAAATTTTCAAGAAAGACCTTCTGCATTATATAGAAAATACTAAATCTAATACCAAAGGCTACATTTTCTTAGTGAATGGAAAAAAAATGTCTACCCGCGGCATCCAGTATGCGATAAAGACTGCTGCTAAGCGTGCCGGCATCGAAAAAGACGTGCATGTGCACACGCTCCGGCACTCGTTCGCAACACACCTGCTTGAGAACGGAGTGGACATCAGGAAGATACAGAAGCTGCTCGGGCACTCGAATTTGCAGACCACGCAGATATATACACAGGTGTCGAGCGAGGAAATAAAGAAGATCAAGAGCCCGTTGGATATGTTGTGATAGATTGCGTTACGTGATTTTGAAAGGCATATTGCGTAACGGAAATCTTAAGTCAATTGCATGCGGGACGTAGAGGCACAGAGCGAAAAATAGAATAATTAATGAAATTGCCACAGCTCACTTATTATCAAACCGCAGATGAACGCGGATTTATTGCTTTGTTATCTGTATATTTCATAATACGAATATTTTTATACCGGGATAATTGACAGACTTATCGAAAAGAAGCTCGTGAAGAGGGAAAGGAACGGCGGGGACAGGCGGGTCGTAAGGGTCGTGCTAACCGATAAGGGAAGAAAGACCAAACAGACATATCAGAAGCAGAAGAAGGAGATCTTCGCGAGGATGCTTGGAGCGCTATCGTCCGGAGAACAGGAGCAACTGATACATATCCTTGAAAAAATATCCAATATCGAAAAGAGAAAGGGAGATGAAAGGTGAAAAAATGACTGAGGTCTCAATAGTAAAATGTGAAAATTATGAGCACAATAATGTCAAAAAGGCAATAAAAAAAAGCATTGACCTTATTGGTGGATTGTCGAAATTTGTAAAACCTGAAGATGTGGTTCTGCTAAAGGTGAACGCCATCATCGGTTTTCCTGCTGAGAGGGCTGCGACTACGCATCCTGCTGTCGTCCGCGCCATGGCAGAACTGGTGAAAGAAGCAGGAGGCATCCCGCTTGTCGGGGACAGTTCCGGAGCCTACGGCTTTACCGGGCAGTCGCTTGAGATGTGCGGGCTCAAAAAAGCTGCAGAAGACGCCGGGGCAAAGATCATGAACTTTGAATCAACAGGCACGTATTCAGTGAACGTTAACGGAAAGGTCGTGAAAACCCTGAATATCGCAAAGCCTGTCATTGACTGCGACGTCCTTATTTCAATGCCAAAGCTAAAGACGCACCAGCTCACGAAATATACAGGGGCGGTAAAGAATTTCTACGGCGTTATCCCGGGCACAGGGAAGGCAGCGATACACAGGCTTGCACCCTCTGAGGAGAGTTTGAGCCAGGCGGTTGTTGACATCTATTCAGCTCTTAAGCCGGGGCTTGCTGTGATGGACGGGATTGTAGGAATGGAAGGCGAAGGAGCGACCAACGGGACGCCGATCGAGTCCAAAGTCATAATATCAAGCGCCGACTGCGTGGCTCTGGATGCGGTTGCGTCAGAGGTCATGGGATTTTTCCATAAAGACATACTTACCACGCGCTATGCCCATGAACAGGGGCTCGGTGTTGGAATGCTCGATAAGATAGATGTAGTCGGAGAAAAGATCGAGGATGTCAGGCTGGATTTTAAGAAATCAAAGTACATGGTTTACAAATTCCCTGATATCTTCAGGAAATTCCTGTTCGGTTTTGCCGAGAATGTCTCAAGTGTTGGGATTTCCGAAGATGATTGCAAGAGATGCGGTATATGCGTTAAGAGCTGTCCTTCAGCTGCTATCACCCTTGAACCCCGTCCTTTCATCGACCAGAAAAAATGCATCAAATGCTACTGCTGCCATGAGTTATGCCCGAACGGCGCTGTGGAATTGAAGACATCTTTCATCGGAAAACAATTGTTGAAGCGGATGAATTATAAATCGTGAATTTGGATAGGTATAGTGGGCAGAGGGGATTATGGTGGTTGGTGGTATTGAAAAAAAAGACTTTTTTTCTGCCCACTATAATTCGTATATATGCGAATAATTAGATATATAGTTTACGGTTGGTGTAAACTAAGTTTGATAATCCCGTTACGTAATTAATCGAAGATATTTCCGTAACGGGATTAAAAACAAAAGATATTAGCAGGATAAAATAGAAGTAACTTTGAATTATGGAGATATCAGGCTTGATATTGACCGGATTGAAGGGTATGTATTCACATAATGTCACAAAAATCCACAACCCTTATATACAATGGACATAATTGTACATCAATGTACTAAAATGTACAATTGAAAGCAAGGAAATCTATGCACCGGATAATCAACGACATACTGGACTCAACAAAAAAGAGACTTCCACCTCATGATAACATCAAAAAGGGAAAGATCACATCACGTGATTTCAGGGAGATCATAAAAGCCAGGAAGGATCAGAACCTTATCCCTGTGATCGCTGAAGTAAAACCCTCATCACCGACAAGGTTCATCAGGGACGTTACCCCTCAGGATGCGTCCAGGATCGCAAAACAGATGGAAGCAGCCGGCGCGGCAGCCATATCAGTTCTGACAGAGCCGCAGTTCTTTAAAGGCAGCATCCGGAACCTGAACAGCGTGAGAGGCACTGTAGGAATCCCGGTTCTGCGAAAGGATTTCATCATAGATAGAACACAGATATATGAAGCGCAAAGCGATTTGATCCTTCTCATAGCGGGTATCCTGGGCAGCAGCCTGGACGATTTTGTAAATGAGGCTCTGGCGGGCGGTCGGCAACCCCTGGTAGAAGTGCATAATGAAATGGAGATGGAAAACGCCCTCTCCACGCGTGCAAACATCATCGGGATAAACAACCGCGACCTTACTACCATGAAAGTTAATATTTCAACAACAGAAGAACTTGCGCCGCTCATAAGCGGCAGGATCATAGTGAGCGAAAGCGGGATATCGTCGCCTGAAGACGCTGTGCGTATGCTGGATGCAGGCGCAGACGCGATACTTGTAGGAACATCTATCATGCTAGGAAATGTTTATGAAAAGACCTACGAATTAGTACATGCTTTGAACAGAACATTTGAAAATAAAACCGCAGATGAACGCAGATGAACGCAGATTTGTTACTTCTGCTTTTGTTAGTGTTCATTACAGGAATGAAATAATAATTCATAATATGACTGGAAGAAGATATGAAAAAACAACTCAATTCTACAAAATTCGGTAAATATGGCGGGCAGTTCGTACCTGAAGTGCTCATGCCTGCACTTGAAGAACTGACTGAGCAGTATGAGAAATACAAAGACGATCCGATTTTCAAAGAAGAATTGAACTACTATCTCAAGGATTTTGCCGGGCGTCCGTCACCCCTCTATCATGCAAAACGTATCAGCAAAGAATATGGCGTCAAGATATACTTAAAGCGCGAGGATCTTGTGCACGGCGGGGCGCATAAGCTGAATAATACGCTCGGGCAGGCGCTTCTTGCCAGGTATATGGGCAAGAAGAGGATAATCGCAGAGACAGGCGCAGGTCAGCACGGCACAGCCTGCGCAATGGCTGGCGCTGCTTTTGGCATCAAGACCGAGGTGTATATGGGCGCCAAGGATATGGTGCGCCAGCGCATGAACGTGTACAGGATGGAACTGATGGGAACGAAAGTGATCCCGGTAAAAGGCGGCTCACAGACCCTGAAAGACGCCATCAACGAGGCTATGCGCGACTGGGTGGCGAATGTTGAGACCACGCATTACCTGATAGGTTCCGTTGTGGGACCGCATCCTTTTCCAACGATGGTGCGCGACTTCCAGAGCGTGATAGGGGAAGAGGTTCGTGTTCAGATAATGGAAAAGGAAAGCAGGTTCCCTGATTCCATCGTGGCGTGCACGGGCGGGGGCAGCAATGCAATGGGAATATTCCATCCTTTCATTGAAGAAGATGTTGATCTCTTTGCGGTGGAAGCTGGCGGGAGCGGGATGAAAGTCACAGATAAAGAAGCGCTCCATTCTGCCACCCTGTGCGCAGGTGAAGAGGGTGTGCTGCACGGTATGAGGACAAAGGTTCTGCAGAATAAGTACGGACAGATACTGGAATCAAGCTCTATCGCTGCTGGTCTTGATTATGCTGGCGTTGGTCCTGAGCTTGCGTATCTTGCTGATATAGGACGGCTCAAGCCATGCAATTCGATGGACGCAGAGGCTCTTGATGCTTTCAACGACCTGTGCATGCTTGAGGGCATTATCCCTGCGCTTGAGTCATCGCACGCTGTCGCTTATGTCAAGAAGGCGGCTGCGTCTGGCGAACTGGGCGATGTTGTGGTGATAAACCTTTCAGGAAGGGGAGACAAAGACCTTGAGACCGTGATGGGGTTGAGAAAATGAGGATATCTGAAAAGTTCAGCGAGCTTAAGAAGAAAAAACAAGGCGCGCTGATAGCATACATATGCGCCGGTGATCCATCGCCTGATGCCACAAAAGAATACGTGACCGCGCTTGTGAGGGGGGGCGCTGATATCATTGAGCTGGGGCTACCCTTCTCGGATCCAACGGCTGACGGACCTACCATACAGGCAGGCATCGAGCGGGCGCTTAACGGCGGGATGACGCCAGATATTTACTTCAGGACTGTCAGGTCGCTCAAGGTGCATATCCCTCTTGTTGTAATGACTTATTACAACATAATTTTCAAAAGAGGGCTTGAGAAGTTCGTGAAGGACTGTGCTGCTTCAGGGATATCAGGGATCATAGTGCCGGACCTGCCGCCTGAAGAGTCTGGCGAACTTGCCGGGTTCTGCAAGAATAATGACGTTGACCTCATCTTCCTGGTTGCGCCCACAACCACGGATGAAAGGTTGAAGCGCATTCTGGCAGAGGGAAAAGGCTTCATCTACCTCGTGGCACGCCTGGGTGTCACAGGGGCAAGGTCGGATGTTGCATCATCGACGCGTAAATTGATAGAAAGGGTGAAAACCACAACGCCAAAAGCCGTGGGTTTTGGGATATCCAATGGAAAGCAGGCTGCTGAAATTATCCATTCTGGAGCGGACGGAGTGATAGTAGGTTCTGCGTTTGTGGATATAATCGCAAGTGGTAAGGATGTTCCTGAGAGGCTTGAGACGCTGGCGAGGGAGCTTAAGGCGGGAGCGGCGCTTAAGTAAAATTACTTTATATTTATCTGGCTGCTGATGTCTACATTGACCTGAACATGCCTGAATATCATGCCTTACCAAGTATCCTGAGCGCAAGGTGCGCGGCATTATCGCCATTATCTATTCCCACGCATGCCACAGGGACCCCCTTTGGCATCTGGACAATGGATAACAGCGCGTCAAGTCCTCCGAGCTTGGAACTGACAGGGACACCAATAACTGGCTTTTTTGTACGCGAAGCGATCACGCCAGGCAGGGCTGCCGACAATCCGGCTATTCCTATAAAGACCTTTGCATCGCTATTTGAAATATACTCCTCAAGCTCAACCGGATCCCTGTGAGCTGAGAGCACGCGTATCTCATAATCAACCCCGGCTTCATCGAACACTTTAGCCGCCCGCTCTGCTATATGTCTGTCTGATTCAGAACCTGTCAATATTGCTACAGTAACCATAGTCCTTATATGGGCTATTAAACATAAAAACCTTATTTCCAGTCATTGATCATCATCTTCAAATTTGGTATTTATGTGCCTGAAAAACATCGAAAGCCACATTGAATATTTTCCGTTTGACAGCAATCCGCTGTTGGGGAAAGACTCATTATTTATATAATTCGAATCCTGTCCAAGTTCTGTTGTGTCTCCAAAATATACACCCATCTTTCCTTTTTCATCAAAGCCCAGTGAGATGTTCATTTGCTCAGACTCCGAGTTCTGAACCGGAACAGATGTAATATACCTTGCAATGTTTTTCATATTTCCTCTTTTTTACAGTTCAAATAATGGTAAACTGCTTTTGAAATAGCCTCCTTGATAGAAGATTCTCCGGATCTTTCCTTTAAAGCGACAACATCTTCCTGTGGTAATACTGATTGAACGTGGACTATTTTCATTTTGTTTTCTCCTCCGTATGTCAGCAAGCATATTGTAATCATTATACTCATTATAATCTTAATTATGTATATAGTTTTCTATTTCTAAATATATAATAGAGCAATTTAAATCAAACAAAAATTAGTAATCTCGTTTAATATCAAGTAGAATATTTATTAAAAGATTAGAATTGGTTATTTTGGCGTTTTATAACCTATTATTATTTATTTTAATTTTTAATTGAATATAAATAGTCTTAATTTGTTTAATGGTAACTGTGAATTTTTTTAATTCAGCCTTAATGCATATATTGAGAAAACCTGCAGTTAAATCAGTAAATTATGGATAACATTATATGTAAAGTCATTAAAAACGATGCATTTAAGAATAAAAAAACAAAAGGAACCTAATGATGATCGGACGATTCAAGTACGATAATGAGATATTTTATGGAGAAATTAAAGGGAATCGTGTTGTTGTAAACAGGGAACTGTATAATGACACATTCCTGTTAATTGACCTTCAGTTATTGCCGCCGGTTCAACCCACCAAGATAATCTGTATTGGTCTTAATTATAAGGATCACGCAAAGGAGCTTGGCATGGAAATTCCTGACGAACCTGTGTTTTTTCTGAAACCAGTTTCTGCCGTCATAAGCTCCCTCGGAAAGATAGTTTATCCTGAGATGTCAAAGCATGTTGATTATGAAGGAGAACTTGCGGTAATAATAGGCAAGCGCTGCAAGAATATCAGCAAAAAAGATGCGCAGAGCGTTATTATGGGGTATACCTGCTTCAATGATGTGACAGCCAGGGATCTTCAAAAGAAGGATGTACAGTGGACGCGTTCCAAGAGTTTCGATACGTTTGCCCCTGTTGGTCCTTACATAGCAGACCCCGTGCTTGATGTCAGTAACCTTGACATAAGAACACGTGTAAATGGAGAGCTCCATCAGGATTCAAATACTTCTAACCTGATATTTGATGTGCCATACCTGATAGAGTTCATCTCAAGTATAATGACTCTTGAGAGGGGGGATATCATTTCTACAGGAACACCTCCGGGCGTAGGTGAACTGTTCGTTGGCGATGAGGTGGAAGTTGAAATAGAGAATGTGGGGCTGCTAAAAAACACTGTTGTTGCGAAAAATTGATTTATATATTATTAATATCAACCCGGATTTTCATACCTTCTTTTTATAAGGGATGAAAATAATCTATATAGAAAATCCTGCCAGGTGAATTAAATGTCAGAAATATACGATAATGTTTGGGAAACCCGGAAACATAAACCCCCCAAGAAGGAAGAAGAGAAACTCATTGAACCAAAAATGCCATCCAGCGACCACGAAAGATTAAAGGATAGCATAGAAAGACGAAGAAAATCATACGGACTGAAATAATTTTTTTTGCTACCGCAGATTTATGATAGCGTATCGCGGTTTTTTGGATTTTAACATCAAAAGCTTTTTATACCCGCGCAATTCCGAAACCTTTATTTAGGAGTACTTTCATTAAAAATGATTGACATTATGGTTATAATCATAATGAACATTTGAATTTAAACTGAGACAACAAAAAAACCAGTATTCCAAAAAAGGAGAGAAAAATCTATGAAATATTCTAAAGGCGACATTGTAAAATTCAAATTGGAATCGGGCGAAGTGCAAAAAGGAGATGTACGGTATATAGAAAAAACCCATCGCGGGGAAATATTGTACATAAACAGTTTCAGCCGATGGGCATATAAGGTACCGGAAAAAAGGATTATATCACGGGTCCATCTTAGAAAATAATTTCAAAATCCTCCAGAACGTGATCTGGAACGTATCATGAAAAAACTAACGGTGCCCATCTTTGCACGATGGGCATTATTTTAAATACTTTTAATTCCAAATATATTAGTCATGGCAATGTCTAAAAAGATTCTTGAGAGGAAAGAAAAAGATCGAAAGGAGAAAATATCAGAGCTTGAAAAACAGGCAGCTTCGGGTAGTGGAGACGCTAAAAAGAAACTTGCAAAAGAAAAAAGAAAGTTGAAATAATATCTATTTCATGATATCTGGTGGGGCGCCGCACAGTTTTACCAGCGCCTCGGCTTCAATAAAATGAAGCTGGGCAGGAATTATAAGGATGTGCAGAGGCGCTCCAAAATCGTATTTTTTTAATTCAGGAAGATAATCAGCATGGACAACAGGTGACTCGCTTCCTGCTCTTGCGATACCCACTCCAATTGCGTTCACAAGCACACCTTCGCCCCGCCGCTCTTCCAGTCCCGATAGTATTGATATGGCAGTTCCTATGTCCATAAAGCGTTTTTCCAGTTCTATAATATCAAGAAAAACAAGCGTATGAAGGTTATTTTTCTTGTTCATTTTAATGACATCATACGGCGCCTCTGATATGATGACCTTATTTTTACGCTCATAGGGGAACGGAATGGTTGTTGATTTGCCAAACCTGTAGTTCTGCAGTCCGCTCAAACCTGAGGCGGCTGATGAAATGGATGGGGCGTGAATGATAGCGGTATCTATACCCATGTCTCTGGCGCGAAGGCGAAGGTCAATATGTGTTGTAGCGATCATGGCATCACCACCGGTCAGAAAAACAACGTTTTTCTCTTTTGCCTGGGAAAGCCATTTTGGCGTCTGTTCTACATCCTCCCGTGACAGAACATTGATCTTTTTACTAAAAAACTCTTCCAGTGCATCGATGGTCGTACCCATAAGATGGGAAGTATAGAATTCCGCACATACGATATCTGCTTTTTTTACGGCTTCCAGTCCCTTTACTGTGATATCTTTCTCATCAAATAATCCGAGTCCTATAAAAGTGAGCACATCTCTTAATAGTCGTCTGTGTTTGTAAGTTTTGCTATGAAAAACTATAAACTTTAAGCGCGCCAAACGATAGAATCATGGAAATAAATTTGAAATGGCTTGATAGTTATGCTCTGATACTCGGTAAAATTATAGGGTATATCGTCATCTTTATCGGAATACTGATGACATTCCTTCTTCTGAAAACCGTGTTATTTGAGTAATAAAGGCATTATCCGGCATTGCAAATATGGAATCCCAATACATCAGAGTACCTAAAAAAGAAGGAGAACGGACGAGGCGGGGACTTATCGAACTCGGAGCTGTAGATAAGAACCTGAAGATAAAAAGAGAGGATGATGATGTATTGATCCCTGTGCTCAGGCGCATCGAAGGTCATGAAGCCGGAATCGGGGATTTTGAAGAAGTGATATTAGAGCGTTCGCCTGCAGAAATCCTGGGATTCTCTCCTGCTTATGAACAGATCGGTGATATCGCGATAATTGACAGGCAGCAAGTGCAGGCAGAGAGGGTCGCACAGGTCCTGCTGAAACAGAACAGGATAAAGACAGTCCTTCAGGCGCAAACCTCTGTTACCGGTGAATTCAGGACGCGAAGCGTATCCATACTGGCAGGCGAAAAGCGTACCGAGACGCTTTACAGGGAGAACGAATGCAGATACCTGCTTGACCTGTCTAAAGTATATTTTACACCCCGTCTTTCAACAGAGAGGGCAAGGATCGCAGCCCAGATACGAAATGGCGATACGGTCGTGGATATGTTCGCAGGGGTGGGGCCATTCAGCATCCTGATAGCCAAAAAATCCCCCGGTGCGCATGTGATCGCCATTGATAAGAACCCTGATGCGGTCAGGTACCTGAAGGAAAACGTGAAACTCAACAGGGTCAGGAACGTTGATATCAGGGAAGGGGATGCCAGAGATGCCCTGAAAGATGTATCCGGGGCAGACCATGTTATCATGAACCTGCCTCACAGTGCCCTCGAATTCCTGGAAGTGGCTTTTGGAATTTTGAAAAACGGAGGGGTCATTCATTTCTATGCAATAGCCCATGAAAATGACCTTTTTGATGGCATTTTGGCGAGAATTGAAGATATAGCAGGTCATTCGGGTTTGCAGATAGTCCCCCTGGATAAGAGGATAGTAAGACCTTACGCGCCGTACCAGTTCAATATCTGCATCGATTTCCAGGTAATTTCATCACAAGTTATTTAATATACATGTTCCATTAAGGAATGCCTTCGCTTTTATAGGAATGGAACATAAAATAATGATTATTGGAGGAAATTTAATTGGCACGGATGCATACACGAAAAAAAGGACAGGCTGGTTCAAAAAAACCATATAGGAAAGAGCCTGCAAAATGGTCAAATACGAATAAAGATGAAATAGAGAAGACGATCCTTCAGCTTGCTGACGATGGGAAAACGTCCAGCGATATAGGCATGATCCTGAGAGATCGTTATGGCGTCCCTGATGTCACTCTTGTGACTGGCAAGAAGATACTGGAAATCTTGAAAGAAAAGAACCAGGCGCCGAAGGTGCCGGAGGACATACATAATCTGATCGTTAAAGTACTTGACCTGAATAAGCACATTAACAAGAACCCGAAGGATCTGCATAACAAACGCTCTCTTAATAACATGGTATCAAAGATAAGGCGGCTTCAAAAATATTATCATCGAGAGGGCATCCTTCCCAGAGACTGGAAATATTCAATAGATAAAGCTGAGATGCTTATTTCAAGATAAGTCACAATGACTGATGGAGATGAGAGCCTGGTTCAACTTGAATCATTAAGTGAACAGGTAGCTGGCGCCATAATGGAATATGGCGCGGTCAGGCTTATTTCCCATAATGATGCGGATGGATTGTCTGCCGCGGGGATAATGTGCAATGCACTGCACAGACGGCAGATATTGTTCCATACAACTATAGTAAGCCAGTTCGACCGTTCGGTCATAGAACTTATAGAAAAAACTTCACAGGAAGCTGTGATCCTGTGCGATATGGGAAGCAGCCAGTTTGAGCTGGCTTCAAAGATAAAAAACGCGATAATAATCGACCATCACAAACCGACTGGAAAGCTTGAGCATGCTCATTTCAATCCCCATCTTGTCGGGATAGACGGTTCAGTCGAGTTAAGCGCATCCTGCGGAGCTTACATGGTGGCAAGGCATATGGGGGATAACGCAGACCTTGCCGGGCTTGCCCTGGTGGGAGCTGTCGGTGATAAGCAGGTAATGAAGGGTGGAAATAAGTTCATCCTGGATGAAGCTGTCAGGAAAAAAGCAGTAACTATTAAGAAAGGGCTCCGCATGGGAGATGACCCCATCGAGGACCTTCTGGAAT
>JAYTKX010000078.1:0-9874 GCA_043729865.1 Methanobacteriota archaeon | reverse complement strand
GCGGGTACCCGCGAAGTGCCCCGGCAGCCGCGATCCTGAACACAGGCGAACCGGAAGGCGCCTCGGTATGATGCGGCATTCCGGTCGCCTGTATGCTTTAATTTTGATGTGAAGGGGTTGCCACGGGGGCATATTGGCGCCGGGGGATTAATATTGAAAGAGTGATAAATGTACGCATCCAACGGAACGCGGATGACACAGATGACGCGGATGCGCGCGGATTTGGGGCTTAGATAATGATTTTGGCTATTACATCATGTATTATCACTACTTAACATTCGCCAGCAGTTCATCAATCCCCTTAGCATTCAGCCTGCAGTTCTCCCCATCCACCTCTGCATAGCAATTTTTTACAAGATAATCAAGCTGGAACTTCAACTGCGCCTCGGTAATGCCAAGCTCTTTCATAATATCCTTTTTCGTTTTCCCGAAAGCCCCAATGGATTTGACAATATTTCTCCTCAGCGGGTTCTCAAGCGTCCTGAACATCACCTTATGGTCGCGGGGTGTTTTCATCTCGCAGGCATCGTGCTCATCTTGCGACGGTTCTATATCATTTTTCATACTACCTCCCATTATCAATTCTTTCGCCGCGGGACTTATATCTTTTCCTGACCCTCGTTATCTTAAGCTTTTTTATCCCCCCGATAGTACCCAGGTCTGTCCCGTCAAGCAGGATGGCGCGTGCTTTCTCAAGCTCAATGGCGTGATTGGCGAACACAGGTCCGAGAAGTTCTTCATGGATGGACTCATTGAACGGTATCCCGCCGCACAATTCATTAAAAGCAGGCATTATAATGACCTCAGGGTCATTCCAATCCACTTCCCCATAGTGCTCCATGATGGCTGTTTCTACGAACCGGGTGCGTATCCAGGCAGGCTCTGAGACGCCGTGCCCAAGCGCATCCACGAGCCTTATCGTGGGGTGATTGTGGGACATAACGACATGGGATGACGAAAGGAGGGCAGCATCAGGCCAGGTATGACCATGGAAATAGCCCGCACCGTCAAGCACAAAACCTCTCATCCCGTGCATGGTAACGTTCTTCGGGATAAGCTCCTCTATATCGCCATCATGGTTCCCTGGCACGATATCCACAGGAGCGAAACCTGCCAGTTCCTCAAGGAATGCCGGAACTTCCTGTTTTTCCTGCCATGAAGTCCTGGGAACATTGTGTTTTATATCGCCAAGCAGCACTATCCTCTCAGGAGCTACATTCTCGATATATTTCCTGATGCGCGCCGTGCGCTTTTCTACCTGGCTCGGGATGCTTATCCCGCTGTGGTAAAGCTCCCATTCGATGCCAAGATGAATATCTGCAATTACAAGCGTCCTGATATTATTCTCGACTAATAGTGCAGGTTCATTCAACAAAGGGCTGATCATTTTCAGACTTTCCGCAGTACCCCGATCTTTGGCTCATAGCACCGCCCTTCATCCATGAGCTCTTTAATTCCTGATTCCACTGTCTCAGGGTCAATTCCGTTCTTCTGGGCAGCCTCTACCACTGTGGAATATTGTATCCCTTTGCCAGTATCCAGTTTATCAATAATGCCTGCGATTATTTCTTTTGGTTCTGTTTCAGGCTCTTTGGGTTCGGGCATTTCATTTTCTTCTTCAACAACAGCTTCCTCTATTTCTGGAAGTGTTTTTATTTCAACCAATTTTTCTTCCGGTTTTCCTATACCCTGCTCTATTAATCTGCGTTCATCTGCGTTCATCTGCGGTTCTTTTTGCGTTCCAGCGGGTTGGTTATCCCTTTCCGAGGCAACAGTCTTAATAGCATGGATGACTGCATTTTTTAGTTCTGCAATTGTTTTATCAAGGTTTTTATAATGTTCAACCGCCTTAACAGCGCCGTCAGCAAGCACGGCATTTATCCCTTTTCCAAGCAGATATTCTTTCAGATCATTCCCCGACTTTCCCGAAGTCAAGGCATCCTCGATATACCTTATCCGCTCAAGTGTGCGCTCTGCTGTGTCAAGCACCCACCTGTCCCTCAATTTCTCATCAGCATTGTTGATCTCTTCAGGTCTGACAGATGTATACACGCTCCCATCCTCAGGCTCGAACTTTCTTGCCTTTCCTACCACTGCAACGTATGCAGGGATGTTCAGTTCAGAAAGGAAAATCGCAGATTCGGGCTGGTACTGACCTGCATACACCGTGAACACTCCTGTGGGGTCAGCCACTCGCCCGCGCCAGAGCGTATTATCCTTACCTATGTTCTCCACCTCTGTGACAACACCAACTATAAAAAGGCGGTTGCATTTCACTCCGGTCGGAGTGATGATATAATTCGGCGCCCGCTCATCGCCTTCGCTGATGTGCAGGTTCGACCTGTTGAATTCCCACGCAAAAACGCGCCATGCTACTTCCCTGTCAAGTATCTTTTCCATATCCAGCCCTCACAAGCAGTTCTTTTGCTTTTTCCTCAACCGTGTACACCGGCTCCCATACTTTACTTGCTACAAGAGAAACCCCGAATTCGCCTTTTGACATGTTGCCTCTTGCTTTCAGGAGCTTTCCCAGCAGTTTCTTTCTGACTTCTTCTTCCACTGCGGCAGTGGTCATCGCAGCTTTTGCTATCTCTTTTGCCTGTTCGATGGTGATCCCGCAAAGCGCCTGCGTCAGCTCGGCATTAAGGACGAGGCTCATTGAACCTGTCCCATCATCGATAATGGATTTAACGCGCATATCCATTTTCTCATCCACTTTACCGTGTACCCTGCACATGCTTTTCTGTATGACGCGGAAGCATTCAGGGCATCGCGCTATTAACCCTGACCCCGGTCTCACTGAGAGGATGTTCCCTTCTATCACCACATCAAAAGCGCCCTCCGTCTCTATGAGATCGCCGATCATGACCTTCTGCGGTTCTTTGAACTCTATGCTCTTTTCAAGCTTTGTTACCTTGCTGTTCTCATTGATGTGCAGTGTTGGGACACCCCTGAATGAGCGCACATAGGCGTTTTTTACATCTATCGTATTCCCGGCAACGAGTTCAGGCAGCAGTACCCATGAAGTGAACGGAGCCTTTGTTTTATCATCCGCGCCAATCCCGTTCAGGATTTTCTTGCTTCCGTCTTTTGTTATTATTTCACGGGGCTCGATGCTCAGGATGGTGAACGCAGCGTTCACGTTCACATCCCCATCCCTTAATTCAGCAAGTTTTTTCTGCAAAATTCCCGGATTTATCGCAATAGTAGTATTGAGTTTCGTGACCTTTGATTTATTCCCGAAATTTATCTCAGGTCTGTCCTGCCAGTTCCTCACATAAGCTGAAGTTATGTGGACAACGTCGCCGGCATTCAACCCGAAATCATGCCATGCTGTGAAGCTTCGCGCCGCGGTCTCGTCGCCCAGGATCCCTGAAAAAATAGTCTTTTCGATATTATTTGAATTAATGGTCTTTCTTGCGATCTCCATTACCTGCGTAGTAAATTCGATATTGCGATCGCTTATTTTGATATCACAAAGTTTCCGGACTATGCTTTTGTCCGCCCCCCCATATTTCTTTATAAGGCTGCGCTTGGCTTCTTCAATGGGTACCCTGAACTCAATGAGCTTCTTTAAATCCGCCAATATGCCGTTTTCGTCTATTTCGCTATCAAGCGCCCTTTTTATTTCGTCAACATGAGGCGCAAATTCATCTTCCATAGAGCCTCCTCTGGACTGATGGAACATGAGTTAATAGGGCTGGAATGGATAAAAAGCCATCGGACAAATTTACTTCGCTATCTTCTTCAATCCCTCTATCAATGCATCATACCTCTGGCATATCCTCTTCACCACATCCATCTGTGCGTTCTTATGCGTGGGAACAAGCACATCAGCCCCGGTTCCTATCTCTTTCCCATCGTTTGATGTCCCATAATCAGGGGCGATCTTCACGCCATCAGATGATATCCCGAGGCGGAGTTCATTGACCATCTTTGAGATCATCTCGGTCTGCGGTGCAACTTTTCGGGTTACAGAATATGTTTTTTCTATATACTCATCCTTAAGACCTGAAATTTGCTCAAGGCTCTCCTTTACTTTTCTGGAAGAGCCGTATTCAGCAAGCAGATTGATCGAATTTGCCAGTTCATCGAATGTTGTCGCAGAGACCTCAATGATCCTTCCGTCAAAGTATCCGCTGATCTTTTGCTGGTAGCCTTTCGAGATAACAAGCACGCCGAGTTCAGCCAGATGGTCGCGCTCCTCGTCGGTGGGAGAATAAGGGTTCACTACCTGATACTCCGCTATCCCGCAAAGTCCCATCAGGGATTCGAACATGGGAGTGACGCCTATTCCCTGCTTCCCAAGCCACTTGTCAAGCCCCATCTGCTGCTCCTTTGCAAGCTCGATTATCTTTCGCCTTATCGCATCAGGGTCTCCTGAATCAAGGTTGAAATACTCGGCAAATCGCTGCGTTGTGGAGAGCAGCCTCGTCCTGCCCTGCGGCACCGCTGAAATAAAACCCCATTCCTCAAGCTCTCTTACATGATCATATGCCGCTGCGCCTCTCCTGTCCACAAGGTCAGCCACCGTGAGGGGCTGATGGTACGCGATCATGGACAGCGTCCGAAGCACAGGCGCACGCAGTTCCTTTGGCGCAAGTGATCTCACTTTCTCAGCGTACTCAGGCATGACCTGCATGACATACCTGCCCTCGATCTCCTTTATCTCAAGCGCAGAGCCGCGCTGCCTGTATTCATCCATCAACTGCTGCAGAAGCTCGCGTGCGTTCTTTCCCCTTACAAGGTTAGAAAGCTGCGCTATGTCCAGAGGCTCACCTGTTGCAAAGAGCGCAGCCTCAAGTATCTCCTTATCACCGATCATGAAGCCTCCTGCCGTCGTATGAAAAGCTCGCCGAAAATCTCTTCCTGCTCAAGCCATATCTCCTTTTTTGTAGCCAGGTATAGTAGTGAAAGATAAGCCATTATCCTGCCAGCCCTGTCAAGAGGCGCTGCAAGCTCTGAGAACTGAACATATTTCTGGTTTTCGAAAAATCCTGTCAATAAGTTCCTCATCTTTACCACCCTGCTCTCAATATCCTCTTCATGCGCTATCGCCATCACTTCCTTGATGGTCGTCCGGTGTACTTCTTTCTTACTCCTTATGCGCTCAAGCCTCCGTTCTTCTACCGCTTCTGCCTTTTTCAGTTCTGCCAGCAGTTCATCAAGGGTCACGGGGCGGCGGGATGTGCGGCGCAGGGGAAGCGTGGGCACGGGATAATCGCTTATCTCGAAATTATCACCTTCATCCATGAGTTCTTCAGGGATCTCGTCCACTTCCACAAGCGCATTGGACTTCATGCGAAGCAGGATGGCGGCATACAGAAGCGTTCTTCCTGATATGCGCAGGTCCATTTTCTCCATTTCCTCAACCAGCTTCAGGAACTTGTCTGTAATCTCTACGATATCTATGTTCCATGGATCTATTTCGCCATTCCTGGCGAGGTTTACCAGGATCTCGATAGGTTCTTCCAGTATCTTTTCATTTGTTACTGTCTCAGCCTCGCCGTTCGTCATGTTTGTATTGATATAAGCCTATAAAAGCACATAAGGGTTTTGTTAGACGATGTCACGTTTTTTTCCGTCTTTTGATAGAAGCACAACCCGGCTTACTTTCGAATGGTCTGCAATGGAGTAGCCAAGCGCTTCCGCGACCTTTCCTGAAAAATCAAGCACTTCTTCATGGGAAGGCATACTGTCCCGCGTAAGGCGGTTCCTTGAAAAACCCAGGTGCATGTAGGCTTTCAGTTCCACATAATCCGGCTCGGCAAGCCCGATGAGGCGCGCATAACCTTCCGGTGAATTCATATTTACACCCTTCGTGAGGGTTATCCTTACTGCAGTCCGTGTCTTCGAACCTTTCATGATTTCAAGCGACTGCTTTATATTCTCCCATGTGTCGGCAAGCGGAGCGCATGCTTTTTGATATGTTTCTTTATCTGGCGCGTTGAGGCTGATATAAAGCTGGGTGGGATTGAGTTTTTCAACCATCACAGGGTTTGTCCCGTTCGTGACCACAAATGTGGTCATGCCTTTCTTATGGAATTCCTCGATGAGCTCAGGAAGGTACGGGTAAAGCGTGGGCTCACCTGCCAGTGATATAGCGACATGCCTGGGTTCAAAAGCCTCGTTCCATTTCGTTCTGTCCATGAATTCCGAGCCGCCGTACCCTGACACTAGACGGCGCTGCTCAACAAGGCAGCTCTTCACTATGTTTTCAGGGGGATCCCACATGTCAGGTACTTCAACCGGAACATCCACGGCGCGCCAGCAGTGGAGACAGCGGTGGTTGCATACAAGGGTCGGTGTCATCTGGATGCATCGGTGGGATGTCATGCCGTAGAACTTCGATTTATAACAGCCGCCGTCGTTGCGCATGCTCTTGTTGAGCCACATGCATGTCTTTACAGCGCCGTGGCTGCCTGCCAGGTGGTAGCCGTGCTTTTTAAGGAGTTCTCTTGTTGAATTTGATAATGGTGTCATTATTTGGGCAGGTTCTATAATCCAGCATAATATTAAAGATGATACCCAAACTAAGTTCCTTCCGCATGTATTAAATACTTGAATTTACTCTATGAGGTTAACTTTACAATTGGTGTAAAGTAGGAGAAAAAATTGATGAATAAAAAAACGATGATTATTTTATTTACGATCCTGCTGTCAGCAGCATTCGCATTGCCTGCGGGTGCGGCAGTGTCAGACCCTATGGACATGGGCGACCATACGGAAATGAATACTGAAGACCAGCACGCTATGGAAGCATCTGATCCACATGCCATGACCGGGGGCATAAACTGGTACGCAATAATATCGCTGCTTGGCATTATTGGAGTTGCAGGGTTTTTCGCATCAAATACTGAAAGACTCAAGAAAGTAAATTTCCTGAACTATGCTCCTCTGAATGCTCTTCTAAAAAGCCGATGGTACCCTCTTATATTTGTGCTGCCAACAATGATAGTTTTTGGCATTATTATCGTACAGCTTTTTTACGGGAGCGCCGAAACCTCAAGCAATTTCGGATCTGTCATGGTCTGGATATTCCTGTGGCCTCTCCTGCCTATCCTGTTCTTGCTGTTCGGGAGGTTCTGGTGTTCGGTATGCCCGATGTCAAGAGTAAGCGACGAGGTGCAGAAAAAAGTCGGGATGAATAAGAAAGTGCCAAAATTCCTCCAGAAATACGGCGTGTGGATAATCATAGTCGCTTTCCTGGTAATAACATGGTCTGATGTCGTCTTCGGGCTTGTAGAATCGCCCACAAATACCGGCTACCTCCTGCTCTTTGTATTTGCTGGAGTTGTCCTGATGGGAGCGGTTTTTGAGAAAAGGGCATGGTGCCGCTACCTCTGTTTCCTTGGCGGTCTTTCAAGCAATTACTCCATGAGTTCAGCCCTTGAACTTAGAGTTAACACCGATATCTGCAAGACCTGCAAAGACCCGACCTGTTACAAAGGAACGGAAAAAGTGGAAGGCTGCTCCATGTTCGAGTACCCCAGGACAATGGATTCCAACCGCTTTTGCAACTTCTGCTCAAACTGCATCAAGACCTGTCCCCACGACGCCATAAAGATAACACCACGTCCTCCCACGAGCGAACTCTGGTTCACCAAGAAACCCAGATTTGAGGATTCTTTCCTTGCAACTGCGCTTATCGGGATAGTAGTAAGCCAGACAATTATTATGCTTGAAGTATGGGAGCCGTTCATGGAATGGTTTGAAAGTACCACAGGCATCACAGACTTTACTATTGCATGGACTGTGATATTTGCAGGAGCTATGCTCATACCTGTTGTGCTGATGCTGGTATCAAGCTATATATCAACCATGTTCCCTGGGAAAACTTGCCTCCCGGGCATAATAACTGACCAGACAGCCGAAGTAAATCTTGCATCTGAATGTAGTGATGCAAAAATGGTGCTTTCAAACTTCGTGCGATATGGCTACGCCCTCATACCTCTTGGACTTGGCATCCATCTGGCGCATAATGCAAAACATTTCCTTGGAGAAGGACTCTCCGCGATATACACATCTGCATCGCTTGTCGGAATGAATCTGACCGGAGACCTGTCCATCCTGAACATGCCAACGATACAGGTTATCCAGTATATCCTGACATTGCTTGGAGTTCTGGGTTCGGCGTATACAGCACACAGGATATCACTGAATGATCAAGGTTCAAAGGATTCAGTGCTGCCGTACATCCTTTTGATACTGGTGTTCGGCGCAATAGCTCTGTGGATGTACTCTGTGCCTATGGCAGCAAGGGCACATTAGAAATATGTGATCAGGAGTTCGAACAAATGCAACTCCTGATGAATTTTTTATTTTCTAATTTTAAGCAAAACAAGCACTTATTATCATAAAAAATTACAGGCGGAGGCGCCGATTCGACAGGATTTCAGAATTTACAGGATAATTTTCGATCCAATCCTGTCGATCTTGTAAATCCTGTCTGAAAAATTCGTTCTTTGCGTACTTTGCGCCATTTGCGGTGTTTAAATATCTATAAAACTTCACAAAACACTTTAATAAAGTCGGATTAATTTGTGACACTAAATCCCAAAGACCATAGCCAGCAAATTCCTTGCGCCCATTGAGAAACCAAGAACTATCAACGTGAGCGTCAGCATATATTTCTCGCCTTTATCCTGATCCTCCCTGGAATCTTTTTCCAGCAGCAGGATGATCATTATGACTAATATCAAAGATAGAGGGATGAGTATTGCCCCGGTTCCAAAAATGGAAGTCAGGAAAGAACTGAAAGGATGTTTATTAGTGTAGCCTAACAGGTCTACGCCAATATATGTTGTTAACGAATCAAGCAGAAATGAAAAGATCGCAAATGAATACATCCTGCTTCGAAGATATGTCATGCCTATCGCTGGCGATACTTTCCTGACGAACCAGGTCAGTATGATAGCAGGCACAAGACTGTAAACCAGGATGTTGATATTCAGGTTAAAAGAACCATTGAAAATGAGGATAGCAATGCCAGCTAACGATAATACGGCACCGGCAATTGCATATGCTCTGATATGGTTCTTTATTTTCCGGATATTTTCAAGATATCTTGCGAGGAGAAGAGTCCCGAAACATATTGCAAAGACCACAAAAAAAATGATCGGCGTGATGAAAAAATATTTGACGGGCGGATTTAGAAGATCCGCATCCTCTATTACCCTGAATACTGAACCCATGAAAATATAAGGAACAGTAGCGATGACGAACTCCTCATCCACCCTGATCTTCAATTTATTCAAAAGTTTTAGAACCGCATAAACACCTGCGAATAATATGATGACATAGGTGATCATATCAAAATGATTATAACTGGTATCATTGACTATTCCTTCAATATAATTCCTGTTAATAAAATCGATCAATCCACTCATTATTATCCTCCACAAAATCCATAAACGAATTCAATATTATCTCACCGTCAACCTGCGAAATTCAATTCTTATTATCTTCAGGACACCGTCTAACATATCGAGTACCTCGGGCAGGATCTTAAGGACAAAGTATGATATCACGAATAATGCCAATAATGAACCTATTTTAGTAATAAAATGCTCCGAGATATGAAAACTCTCATCGGGCGTGCCGAACCAGCTTAATCCATATGCTGAGGCTGTGAAAGATACCCTGATAAGATTCAGGAAATAAAGAACCGGTACTGATATCACAAATGCCCGCAGTTTCCGTGAAGCCGGCGCCCCTGTTGCCGAAGAGATTATTCCTGCGAACAGCGCTATGCTTTCAATTGCAGTGCAGGCAAGTATGATCTCAACAACATATCCATTGACTGCAAACTGGTTCCATGCTACCTGTACAACAGGGAATCCTGACGTCCCAAGCATCCAGATCGCCTGGTCAG
>JAYTKX010000077.1:0-10925 GCA_043729865.1 Methanobacteriota archaeon | reverse complement strand
TACGTCTCTTGGTAGTATATCCACATCTGTTATTATCTAAGACATTGTTATTAGGAGAGTGGACTATCAATATGCTCATTTTGATTCGGAGATACTGTCGACAGGATACGATTTTTATAGTTAATCCTGTAAATCCTGTCGATCCTGTCTGAAAAAGGATCATTCTGACAGCGTCACACTCTCCACATAGATGTTCGTGTCCCCCACAAGCGGGAGAAATTTATCATTTGTCAGCGTGACATTTATCGTGTGTGCACCCGGCGCCAGAGTTATTCTGGGAAATATCCTGACAAGCATTGTTTCGCTGTCTATCATTTCTTCGCCTGCCTTTACACCATCGATATGTATTCGGGCATTCGCCCACCACGTACCCACTAATGGCACCGAGAACATCGTACCATTCCCTCTGAAAGAGATGCCATACTCAAGTCTCTGATCGGTCGTAAAAGAGGCGGTCAGTTCATCATCTTCACTGTACAACCACTTTCCGAAATTCAGGACTATTGGCACCTGCTTTACTGTCAGATAAGTGGAGCCCGGATTCAGCCCTTTAGAACGTGCAGTGATCAAAACAGTGCCCACCCTATCTGAATTTATATTTGTTCTCGCCCCGCCATTCACTGTCGTTAAATTCTCGCGCCCCAACGTCCCGCCAGAAACTGTCAGGTTCACTTCAACACCATCCTTTGCAGCATTCCTTCCTCTTTCATCCTTTAACTGCACAATAATATCGGCATCTGTGACCCCATCGGCAGGTATCCAGTTCGGGTCAACAGATACCCATACCCTGTTCGGAAGCACTGTGGGGTCATAAGGATATATGAAAGCGTTCAGGTCATCCGTGAAATGAGAAAGTATGTACCTTTCCTTTGAGATCGGGTCGTAAACAAGTTCGAAAGTTATCTCTGATCTTCCGCTGCCCCTTATAACGACGCCATACTGTTTGCCATCTTCCCTGTTCATCACCCACCGCCCGTTCTCAAAAAGACCTTCGCGTATCTCTATATTTTCATCAAGAGGGATTATTTTCTTACCTGCACTTGTTCTGTAAATTATGACGTTCCCCCTGTCAGTGAGCATGTCGCCCCGCGTGTTCGTCAAATTGCCATCACTATCAGGGTCAGGGTCAGCCCCGAAAGCCAGGTATCCGGCATCTTCAGGAAGTACTATTTTGTAAGTGCGAATATTCCCTCCCGGTGAAGCGGGATCTATCAGGTTACGCGCTGCGCCGGATTGCATTGCAGCCATTGAAACTTTCATCGCCCCGATCTGCTTTTCAAAGGTATCCGTTGTGATACCGGGTTTAATATTGGATATCCCGATAACAACAAGGGCGATGATCGCTCCAGTGATCATCACATACACTACAAAACGCAATGGGATCTCCATTGTCCCGCGCTCATCACTGATAAACGAAACCATATATTGTCTGCTTTGAAATGGCTAAAGCTTATAAATCGTTTTATTTTGATCCCGCGTCCACAGAAATATACTCTAATTATTATAAAAATATAAATGTGAAAACTATATATATCAATATCATAGTCATCCAGAATCCATTTGAATGGTGAAACTTGTGAGTAAAAATATTGAGGGAACGATAACAGGCGTGGACATTCACGGCAGGATTGAGGCATTTGACCAGAGCGTGAGAAGTGTTGAAAGTCGCCTGAGGGCTGTGGAAAAGCGGCTGTCATCCAGATCACAGGGGAATGGTGGAGAACAGAGCGCCTTGCAGGGATATGATATCCACGATGAAATTGAAGAATTGACAGGTCAGATCGCTATTCTGGCAAGATCCGTGGATGAGATAAAAAACTCCGGGAAGGTAAACGTCCTGACTGAAATAGAGCGCAGGATATCAAAGCTTGAGAACGTGAATAAAATAACTATCGGCAAAATAAAAGTGCCCCTGGAATTATCAGGACTGATCGCTGCACTTGTACTTCTCACCACCGGATACCTGATATTTGCAGATAAATGGTACATTATCAGATCTTATTATTACCCTGTGATCATCGGGATAGTTTTCGGTGCGGTGGTCATTTTCAGGTTCGTAATGACGAACAGAGAGACGGGGTGAAAATTCATACTGGTCCCAATTTTTTTAGATTTATCATAATAGCCCTGAACACCAAAAGACCCGAAGCGTCTCAAACTCATAATGTCATGATACCACCCCACTCCCCTTCCCGCTCATCTTTAAATATTTCTAATCATAGTAACAATTAAAACCAATGAAGGCGTCTTCAGAAAGTCCTGGTTTTAATTAAATGGAGATAATAGGATGAAGTTTGAGAGAGAAGCTTTCAAAGGAATAATAAAATCCCTTGGTCTTGTTTTCGGAGATATCGGAACAAGTCCCATCTATACTCTTACAGTTATTTTTCTTCTCACACCACCCACAGAAGCTCATGTGATGGGTATCCTTTCCCTCATAATCTGGACTTTAATATTGGTTGTAACTGTTGAGTATGCATGGCTTGCCATGAGTCTGGGTCAGAAAGGTGAAGGAGGCACCATAGTTCTCAAGGAAATACTTGCCCCCATGTTAAAATCGGGACGGCAGGTGGCATTTGTGACACTGCTCTCTTTTATTGGCATATCTCTTCTCTTCGGGGATGGCGTAATTACCCCTGCCATAAGCATACTCAGCGCCGTTGAGGGTTTGATCCTTATCCCGGGTCTTGAAGGAACCAGTACGGCTACCCTGGTTCTTATTGCAGCCGTAATTGCAGTAATTCTTTTTACATTCCAAAAAAAGGGGACGGAAAAGGTCGCATGGACGTTCGGGCCCCTGATGGTTTTATGGTTCCTGTCGATAGCAGTTTCTGGTTTTGTATCGATACTTAATTTCCCATCCGTTATACAGACTATAAACCCGTACTATGCCATTAAATACCTATCGGAAAACGGAATAGCAGGATTCTTTTTGCTTTCCCAGGTCATTCTCTGTGCTACCGGGGGGGAAGCGCTGTATGCCGATATGGGTCAGCTTGGTAAACTCCCCATCGTAAGAGCATGGTATTTTGTATTTTTTGCCCTCGTATTGAACTACCTGGGGCAGGGCGCTTTTCTTATTCAGCATCCTGATGCCAAAAACGTCCTTTTCGAGATGGTATTCCATCAGGCACAGATACTTTATATTCCTTTTCTCATCATGAGCATCCTTGCGACCATTATAGCCTCACAGGCAATGATCAGCGGGATGTTCTCCATAGTATATCAGGGGATTACAACACGAGTTCTGCCCATGCTAAAAATAAATTATACATCCTCAGAACTCATGTCGCAGATTTATATAGACACTGTAAACTGGTTCTTACTCATTTCTGTTTTATTTGTCATGTTTATATTTAAGCAATCAGAATCCCTTGCCGAAGCATATGGTCTGGCGGTTACAGGAACAATGACTCTTACAGGAATACTGATGACATGGATTTTTTATTTAAAAAAGAAAAAATTTATGACATTTATCTCTGTTCTCGTGACGATTGTAGATATGGTTTTCCTTCTATCAAGCATGCACAAGATCTATCCTTATGGAGGATACTGGTCTATCCTTCTTGCATTAATTCCCTTCAGCATAATAATAATATATACATCAGGTCAGAAGAAGCTCTCTACAGACCTTAAGCCCAGGGCTCTTGAAGATTTCCTGAAAAAATATATAGAATTATACAATACTAAGAATAAAATCGAGGGAACAGCACTTTTCTTTGCAAGAGATATTAGAAAGATACCCCCTTACATCGTCAGTATCATGTTCTATAACAACATAATCTATGAAGATAATGTCATCGTTTCCATAACCAGGCTTGAAGATCCTTATGGAGTCGGAAGTTCTTTCAAGGAAACACCTGCTAAAGGGTTGAGGATATTCGAGATACGCCTTGGCTACATGGAAGTCGTGGATGTGGAAAAGATATTGAAGACCTCAGGGATTAATGAAAAGGTGATCTTCTATGGCGTTGAGGATATTGTGACTGAAAATGTGATCTGGAAAACATATTCTACTATCAAGAAACTTACGCCTGCGTTCGTGCAATTCTATGATCTTCCGGCGCATAAGATACACGGTGTCATTACGCGTATAGAGATGTAATAAAATGAAAAGGAAAGATTTATAACATATAATATGATAGTTGATAAAACTATTCCAAATTAGTTTTTAATGGTGATTTCAGGATAATAAAGGAGGATTAAATAAATGGTATTAGATTTGACCATGAGTATGGCTATTCTGGCGTTCATGGGAGCGCTTGCTACTATTGCCGGATGCCTCGAGGATTTAGAATCCGATGTAGGTTCCCAGAGCAATCCAAACTCCCAGGTACAGTTAGCCCCTCAGATGAATTTACTGCATAGAATATACAACAAAGCAATTTCAGGCGAACCTATTAGCAACGGTTTCTCCGCTGTTATCGGCGGTACCGTGGCGACAGTTCTTCTGAACGCAAAATTCTTTTCATTGACAGCGATAGCGCTTGGCGCACTGGTAGCTGCTCTTATCTATGGCATTTTTGCCACGACCTCTTATGCTGGCAGGGTGGCAAGCCAGAGCCGCTTCAAGCAGCCGCTGTATATGGATATAATGAGATATACGACACCTTCGATCATCGCGCATAATTTCATAGTATGCTTCTGCCTCGTGGCGCTGGCATACATCCAGTCGCAGATACTGGTTCCGGCTCATCCGTTCTCCATACCCTTCCTTGCATTGATATGGGGGATATCAGTGGGTGCGATCGGCTCATCCGTGGGCGATGTGCATTACGGAGCAGAGCGCGAGTTCCAGAACCGTGAGTTCGGCTGCGGGCTTAACACTGCTCTTTCAGGACGCATCGTCAGGAAGGCAGAATCGGGCTTGAGGAACAGCATAGACAACGTGTGGTTCTGCGCAAAGTACGGAGGACCAGTGACCGGAATAGCTCTTGGTCTCACAGTGTTCCTTTCAAGCTGGCCCACCACTGTTTTTGGATACACCTGGATAGCAATAGGCGTGGGAATCGTCATCGTTCTGGTCATGATGGTCATGAACAGGCTTTTAGAGGTTCAGGTAAAGAACGCATACGGTCCATATAAAGAAGAAAAAAATGAAAAGGAGGCTGCAGCATAATGGTAGCACTTGATCCGACAACATTGATGAATATTCTTTATATAGCGATAAGCGGAACTCTTGTATGCATCGCTGTACACTTCATACCGGTAGGTGGCGCGCCTGCTGCTATGGCGCAGGCAACTGGAATAGGCACAGGCACTGTTGAACTTGCAGCAGGTTCAGGTCTTGTGGGATTGATCACAGCAAGTTACATGTATTCGATACCTTCAGTCCAGCAAGATCCGAATGTGATGGCACTTGTTCTTGCTGCAGGAGCTATGGGTTCCATGATAATGCTGGCAAGCACAATGCTTACAGGCAGCCTGATTTACGCATACGGCGTCGGCGTGCCCTTTGCTTCTGCGCAGGTCAAGAAAGACCCCATAACCGGTGCGCGTCAGGACCTTTATATGTCAAAAGGCACACAGGGTCAGGGACTTCCGACAATATGCTTCGTTAGCGGCATAATTGGCGCAGCGCTTGGCGGGATCGGAGGGGCGCTGATATACTATGTCCTTGTCGGGATATATGCCAAGAGCGCGATAATCGGTGGAAGCGCAGCGGCTGTAGCCGGCGTGTTCACCATGGGCGTTTTCTACGTCAATTCTGTGGTCCCGTCCTACGGTGTGGGCGGAACGATAGAAGGGTTCCATGACCCAAAGTTCAGGCGCGTTCTCCCCAAGGACGCGGTAACAAGTTTTGTGGTAAGCGCTCTATGCGGGATCCTGGCTATTCTGATCGGTGGAGGGTTTTAACATGAGCGAAATAAAAGAAATTCCCGCCAACACATTGATGGCTTTCGGGATAGTGGGAGGACTGCTCGGTATATATCTCACTTATATTCTCTCTGTTGCAGGAGATGCAGCAGGAGGACCAGTTAAGGAGTTCCTCACGACCATCGCCCCCGCAGCAGGCGCGCTCGGCGGGATGTGCGCCATAGTATGGGGCGCAGAAGCTGTAAGGCGCGTTGCAAAATACGGTCTGGGAACAGGTGTCCCATCAATAGGTCAGATAGCGCTGGGAATGGGCATCATCGCTGCCATGTTCGGTCTGGCAATAGTAAAAGAACTGACGCTTGCCGGTCCCATTGTTGCGCTGGTAACAGCATCTGTCATTGGTCTGATCATTGGCTGGTTCGCCCAGAACGTGATAAAGATGAAGATACCTGTTATGATACGCTGCATGACAGAAATCGCTGCGGCAGGATCGCTGATAATCATTGGATTCAGCGCTGCAATATCAGGGACTTTCGAGTTCAGTAAATTAATATCAACGGTTTTCGACAACGGATTCATTCTCGCTGTGTTCTGGGTTGGAGCAATGGCAATGCTGCACCCGTTCAACGCCTGCCTCGGACCGGATGAAAAACAGAAGAGGCTTCTATACCTTGCAGCTTCGACAGGAGCAATTACCATGGCAGTTATTGGTATAGCGGCTATAATGACACTTGGAGCATCTGGAGTTGTTACTCTGCTGCTTGGAATAGTCCTGTGGCTCATCTTCTACAAACTATTCTGGGATGAGGTCTATAAGGACGCGGCAGCAGTGGTCGGGACAGGATTGATCCCCAAGACGGAGGCATGAACATGAGTCATATACGGGTTGTACCCGAAATGCATCTAATACTTGACCCCTCAACAGGCGTCATAGCAGAAGAACGCGATGATGTTGTGGAATATTCACTCGACGGGGTCAGGACGCAGATGGACGAACTGGATAAGATAGTCACTGATATGATGAACCAGCTCGATCCAAAAGCACCGCTGTTGAGCATGTTCCCGGGAAGGGAGAACGCTTCATACAATGCAGGGATTATCACCAATGCGTTCTACGGCGCAGTGATAGGGTTCATCATAGCCTTTTTACTGCTGGTCGTCCCTGTCATAGGACAAGCTGTCAGCAAGCTGGGAGGAAGGATATAAATGGCAAACAAGGTAAAACCGGCAGCAGGCTGGCCTGTTGTCAAAGGAGAATACGAATCCGGGGATCCGGAAAATCCTGTTGCAGTAACTACATGCGGCTCGCACGTCAAGGGAGCTGCGCAGCTGGCGGCAGGTGCCGCTATCACAGGACCTCACAAGACTGAGAACCTGGGAATAGAAAAAATTGTGGCTAACATCATCTCCAACCCCAACATACGCTTCCTGCTCGTTACGGGAGCAGAGGTCAAAGGGCATATTGCGGGTGAAGCCATAATAATGATTCACAGGAACGGAATCAAGGAAAACAGGATAGTGGGCTCGACAGGAGCCATCCCGTACATAGAGAATTTGCCAGATGATGCCATAAAGAGATTCCAGGCGCAGATACAGATAGTAGATATGATTGGCACCGAGGATGAGGGCGCGATAGTCGCAAAGGTAAAAGAGCTTGCGGCAAAAGATCCGGGAGCCTTTGAAGGCGAACCCATGATAATCGCGGTGGGCGAGAAAGAGGAAGCTGCCGAGGTAGGCGGCCTTAAACCCATGTCAGCCGAAATAGCCACCATCCAGGCAAGAATAAAAGGCATTCAGCTCCAGACCATCCAGATAGGCAACCTGAACAAGCTGATGTCAGGCATCTATGCAGGAAAGATCGAAGGCATCATGATTGGGCTGGTGGTCGGATTGACCATTCTTGGAATAACGATTTTCGGAGGTGGATAATATGGCTGAAGAAATTGAATACGGCAAGGGCACGCCCATGGTCGTTGCTCCTTCAATGGCTACAATAGAATCACTGGTAGAAGATATCAGGTACAGGGGTCAGCTCATTGCGAGGAACCAGAAGCTTGAATCAGGCGTGGGCGCCACAGGATTTATAGGCTTCCTGCTTGGTTTCGTTGTGGTTATGCTGCTTGTATTTGTCCCCCTGATATTGAAAGGGGTGATATAAATGGCAGAAAAGGTCCCCACTGTGATCGTTAATCCAGACGATTACAAGGAAATAATGCTGAAACTGAACGAGATCGAAGAAAAGATCGAGTTCACCAATTCGGAAATACACCAGAGATACGGGAAGAAACTGGGAAGAGACATAGGTATCCTGTACGGGATAAGCACGGCGCTGACCATTGTTGTGGTCTATATGCTGCTCATGCTTTCACCATTAATTTCAGTGATACAGAAAACGCTTTCAATGTTAATATTCGGCAAATGAGGTGCTAAGATGTTTAGATATGATAAGAAACAGGAAGTATTTGAGTTCGGCAAAATAAAAGTCGGCGGGCAGCCGGGAGAATATCCCACAGTACTTGTCAGCACGATGTTCTACTTAAAACATAAGATCGTGACCGATGAGGACAAGGGCACATTCGATAAGGCGGCGGCAGAGAAACTGTGGAATACACAGGAAGTAATGGGAGATACAACAGGCAACCCTTATTTTAACCAGCTTGTAGGGGAAACCCCCGAAGCCATCAAGAATTACATCGACTGGTTCGTGGAAATCTGCGATGATATCCCGTTCCTTGTTGATTCGTCTGATGGTCATGTCAGAGCCATAGCAGCGCGATATGCAAAGGAAATAGGCGTGGAGAAGCGTGCAATCCACAATTCTATCAATGCAAGCATTGGCGCAGAAGAGATTAAAGCGCTTAAGGAGAGCAAGCTCACTTCAGCAATAGTGCTCGCGTTCAATGCAACAAATCCCAGCGTTGAAGGTAAACTTCAGATCCTTGAGAAAGGCGGAACCGGACAGGCAAAAGGAATGCTTGAAGTCGCAAAGGACGTCGGGATCACAAGACCGCTCGTCGACGTCGCCGCAACGCCGCTTGGCGCAGGCTCAGGCGCGACCATCCGCTCAATCCTTGCCGTAAAGGGCAAACTGGGACTTCCGGCAGGCGGAGGCTTCCACAACATGGCATCAGCCTGGGACTGGATGAAGAAATACAAGAAAACAGACCCGGATGCAAAGACCGAGTCATGGCCGCCGGTGGATATAGGCACCAACCTTGTTGCCCAGATAATGGGAGCAAATTTCCTGCTTTATGGTCCGATCGAGAACGTAAAGCGTGTCTTCCCTGCTGTTGCAATGGTTGACATAATGCTTGGTGAGACCGCGAAAGATCTGGGACTCAGCGTGCTTGCAGAATCCCATCCGATAAAGAAATTGGTGTAGAGATACACCGATTTTTTTACTTTTTTGTTCATTTAGATATTATAATATCCAAAAACATATCATTTTTGATACCATCTAACCAAAAAGCTATATATTTAGATATCCTGATATCAAATATATGATAAACATAAATCTGATATCCGGTTTCCATATTTCTCGCGACTCTTTGAGAAACGGAAGGAAAAAATACTTGATAGAGATTTGCAGGTACCAATAAATCCAGAATTAAAGAAAGCCGATTTACTCATGTGTTATATTTTTATTAGTGTTTATGCATTATCGGCTGCCCGAGTACCCAGAGATTGATCACAAAAAAGATTAAAACAAATATCAGTACAGGGATATATGCGGAATCATTTCCGCGGAAAATCCGTCTTGAAATATTTTTACCAATTGAAATTGAAAATCCCAATCCAACAAGCATCAACAGCCACTGGATTAAAAGAATATTGTTACTGCCAAGAAGCGGGGCAGGCATATATCCTGAAGTCCCGAATAGATTCCACCCAAAACCAAAAGGATCCGAAAGAACAGGAATTATCCCCGTACCTTCTTCTAATAGATGGCGAATATTATGGGATAGATGCATCATCAACCCCAGGGGAATAATGGAGTAAGCATAGCCGGTGATGAGATCCTTAAAAATTATTTTCTGATTGAACAATTTTGAAATAGCGATGGCTATTGAATAAATCAGAACAGGAAATGCTGCTGCAACAATAAATAAAATAAATCGAACAGAATCGTAGCTGGCGCCTGTATAAATCATTAAATCCCGGGTGAAACCCGCCCACGGTCTTATCATAATCAGTGTCTGGAATATAGTTACTCCAAGAAGCACCGGGATAAAAAGTGCTTCATCCATCCGAGTCTTTGTTGTAGTCAAAAAATCTCCTGCAAAGGAGCGAATATTAAAGGAGATGTTCTTCCTGTGGCAGGTTTTTACGCATTCCGTGCAGAGAACACAAACGGTGTTTTTATCCATGGTTCCAGGATATTCAAATACCGGGCAAGCGTATCCTTTTTCATTCCCTGATATGCAGTATTTTTCTTTGCAGGTCTTACAGGTATCCTTTTCTTTCGCCCGTAATTCGAGTGGCGCAAACATCGAATATAAGCCTATCAATCCTGTTATGGGGCATGCATACCTGCAAAAAGAACGGCGCTCGAACATCATTGATATGATTACAACAAGAGCGAGTAAAGCAACAATGAAGTATGCCGTATTAAGAGGACTATTTACCAGATTGAACTGGAAATCCATCCATGTGATCACAAGAAAAAACACAGCAGCAAGGGAAAGGTTCCTGAATTTAGCAGGCCATTTCCTGTTCAAACTGAATGTGTCACTGACCTTTTTATAAAAAGTCCGGCGCTGTATCCAGTCCCCGACCGCTCCAAAAGGGCACATAAAGCACCAGAGCCTTCCAGCAAGTGCCAGACTTAATACAAGAAGAGACCACCAGATTATCCAGATTGAAATGGTTGCAAGGCTCTTATTGCTGTTCTGGATCCCAAAAAAGCCTGCAAATACGACCAGAACTAAAAGCAAAACTGCTGGCAGTTGAAAAAGAAACTGGGTTTTGCGGTTCTTGAAGATGGATCTTATTGATTCATTATCGAGCAGGTCGTATCTATCTGGTTTATCTTCGCTTTTCATTTCTCATTTTTCCTCTTAAAAAAGTCACAATTACCATGGAAAAGATAACAGTGCCAAGCACTAAAC
>JAYTKX010000076.1:0-25563 GCA_043729865.1 Methanobacteriota archaeon | reverse complement strand
TGCTGCTTGACATCTTGCCGCCCTGAAGACCTGTCATGAACTTGTGGTATGTGGATGCTGGAGGCATGAAAGCGTAACCGCCGTATTTTAATTCCACTTCGCAGACAATGGATTCTACTTCTTGTAAACTGCGCTTAAAAATGTCCACGTGCTCCTCGTAGAGCTTGCCGCCCGTACGCTTTGAGATCTCCGAGAGCGCTTCTTTCGGGGCGGCTTTCCCGCGAACGCTTATAAATACATTCTCTTCACCAAGCCCCTTCTTCTTCGTGAATTCACCCCTTGGTGAACTGATAGCATGCCCATGCATCTGCCGTTCCTCCACGATGAACATATTAACTTTATATGCAAGCCCGCGCGTCAACCTTATGTGCGGGTCCTGGTCTGCGCCCACCGGAATTACTACGGGCTTCGGTCCCCCGAACTCCTTTGACTGGGGATTCAGTATGTCCGCGCTCTGCGTAAGCGCGCTTACCATGTGGGCAATGTTCGTTTCGCCGTTGAAGCCGTATATGGCTGAAAGCTCGGAAAAGTTCGCCTTGATGCCGAGTTCAAAAGCCAGCGACCTCACAGAGTCTGAGCCTGACTGAAAATAGATGTGCGCTCCCGGTTCAAGCCCGAACGCAATAGCGCTAAGGATGTACTCGTTGATGCCGTATTCCCTGCATTCCTTCCACGTCTTGCCCCTGACCGCATGCGCTTCCATGTCCGCGATGGCAAGGAACGCATCCCCGCCCTGCTGCTGGTGCCAGATTATCTCTTCCATCACCATCTTGTGCCCGAGATGCGCATGTCCTGAAGGCATAAAGCCGCTCATGGCTGCAAAGGGCTTACCTGAGAGCATGGCGTCAAGCACAGAATCGTAGCTCCTGTGCCCGAAAATGATGTGCCTTCGCATATACCTGTGCGGGTTCTTTATCTGTCCGAGAAGCTCATCGAACTTCGATATTCCGAACTCATCGAACAATTTTGAATAATTGTCTATCTTGACAGCGCCCCAGGGGTCTAGTGTGGTCATGGTGTTTTCTGGTACTAAAATCGTTTATAAATATGTAAAGATTATGTCTGAATATAACAACTTATTCTTAACCCGTTGTAAATGATATAAATTATTGACATACTTCAAATGATCCTGATTTTCATGATAAAAATTAAATACTTTGAAAAATGATAGTGTTGTGAAACAATTATGTTCGATGAAACAGTGATCTCAAAAGGATATCAGACAGTAGTCCCCTCAAAAAAAAAAGGACATTGAAGGACATAATAGGGCTTGTAAAAACAGAAGGGGATGCGGTAGAGTCAAAAAAGCGAGTCCAGAAGGGACTTAAATGATCTTTGCGGATTCCTCATATTTTATCGCCCTTGCAAGAGAAAATGACAGGTGGCATAAAGATGCCCTGAGGATATCTGAAGGCGGGAAAAATTCTTTATGAATACTTCGTAGATCAAAAAGATAATTTCATTTGATAGCGATTTTGATAAGGCAAAAGAGATCGATAGGATAAAATAGCCGGGTTCGTTCATAGCCCGAATCCCCCACATCAAAACCCGCGCCAGATGAAAAACACCTCTCTAAGCCGCCGACCCCCTCTGCAAGCTCAACCATTATTTTGTTCAGTTCCCATCAATAACGATATGCGAAACCGCAGATGAACGCGGATGAACGCAGATTTACCGAAACGGGAACACTGCAAAAGATCATTGAGAGAAAGCTCTTCAAAAAGATTTAAGTATATCAGTATTCAAATTATCAGAATGGAGGGCTATGTCAAAAAAGGGATATGCATGGAATAAAAGAGGTATCAAGCGTCATATTTTACTCCGCAGGGGCTGGTTAACATGAAGCTATGGGCTGCTCTGTACACGATGATCTGGATCGTGCCGCCTATGCCCATGCCGCAAGCCCGCTGATAACTTTAAATATGAGATCATATCGATCGATCCTGCCAACACTATGACCCTGATGCATGAACTCACAAAGGTATCATTTACCAATCTGGATAAAGTACTCTATCCCGGTTTGGACATGAAAAAGTCCCAGGTCATAGAGTACTATATCAGGATCGCACCGATGATGCTGCCTTTCCTGAAGGACCGGGCAATAGTCATGAACAGATATCCCGATGGTATACAGGGAGAGGGGTTCTATGAAAAAGACTCTCCATCGGGAACACCGTCCTGGGTGGAGACCTTCAAGAGATACTCGGAGACCGCGCAGCGCGATATCAATTACATAATCTGCAATGACCTTGACACCCTTATCTGGATGGCAAACCTGGCTGCTCTTGAGATCAATATTACAGTATCGACAAGAGAGAGCTTTGATACACCTGACCTTGTATTATTCGACATAGATCCTGAGCCGCCCCTTAACTTTGATGATGTAATGGACGTAGCTCTCTTACTGAAAGAAAAACTGGATGAGCTTAACTTCAGATCCTTCGTCAAGACCTCAGGGAAAAAGGGGCTGCACGTCGTCCTCCCTGTTGTTGGCAGCTATAATTTCAGGCAGACAAGAGAGTTCGTTCATCAATTCGGGAAGTTCCTTTCAAGAGAGTCTGACCTTATTGTATCAGAGTTCTCAGAATCACGCGATCCAGGTACGGTATTTATCGATTATTTACAGAACAACCGCGGGAAGACCATGATCGCGCCCTACAGCCTGAGAGCACAAGCCGGTGCGCCTGTATCCACACCTCTGGAATGGAAGGAACTCAAGAAAGGATTAAGACCCCAGGAGTTCAACATATCGACTGTATTAAAAAGAAAAACCAGTCCCTGGGAGGGGTTACTGGAAAGCAGACAGAAACTGGAAGTGCAGTGAAATGGTAAAAGACCAGGATAAGGCTATGCCGTCTAACAGACCTATCTGGAGCGGAAGTATCACGATAGGGCTTGTCAATGTGCCTGTCAAACTTTACACAATGATCCGTGATCAGGCTTTTTCCTTCAGGCTCTTGCACAATGAGGACGGACAGCCTTTGAAATATGAAAGGGTCTGTACCAGGGATGATAAAGTGATAGACTGGAAGGACACGGTAAAGGGCTATGAGATACGAAAGAACGAGTTCATTGTTTTTAAAAAAGAGGAACTGGATGCCATACGACCTGAATCTGACCAGAAGATCAGGCTTGATAAGTTCGTCAGTTTACTCTCCATCGACCCCATATATTTTGAAAAGTCGTATCTCCTGATCCCTGACAGGAGCATTGATGCCTACAGTCTGTTCATGACCGTGATAAAGCAAATGGGCAAGGCAGGAATGGGAAAGCTGACCCTCAGGACCAAAGAGTATCCTGTCGTGATATATGAATACAGGGGCGCCCTTGTACTTACAACACTGAGATACGCGAACGAAGTCATAGATCCCATGGATATGGAAGACCTGAAGGAACTCAAGAGACCCGCAAAAAAAGAACTGGAGCTGGCTGAGAAGATCATTTTGGACCTGACAGGCGAATTTGATATAACAGAGTACACGGACGGTTACAGGATGAAGATGGAGAAGCTCATTGAAAAGAAGATGAAAGGAGAGGTCGTGGTCGCAGAGGTCCCCAAAAAAGAGGAAGTCAGGGAATTGATGGTGGCGCTTCAGGAAACGATAAAACAGCTGAGTAAATGAAACACTATAAACCAATGCTTGCCATATCAGAAGGAACGCCTTTTTCTTCTGATGAATGGATCTTTGAGATCAAATGGGACGGCATACGGGCCATAAGTTACGTGAACAATGAATTAAGCGTGAGAAGCAGGAATCAGACTGAATTGATCCATAATTTCCCTGAACTGGCGGAATTGAAAGACCTGACCGGAAATTGTGTGCTTGACGGGGAGATCATTGTCATGAAGAATGGACTTGCTGACTTCCAGACAGTTATACAGCGGAATAAGAGTACTGCACCCGGAGATATCGAACATCTATCCAGCGAATTCCCTGCAACGTATGTGGTTTTTGATATCATGGAAAAAGATGGTTTGCCCCTTCTTGATGTTCCTCTCCTTGAGAGAAAGACGATATTGAAAAAATCTGTCAGGGAAGGAAAATATGTTGTCCTGTCCCTGTTCGTGGAAGATAAAGGTGAATCCTATTTCAGGGCTGCCCTGGAAAAGGGCGTTGAAGGCATAATGGCAAAAAAGAAGCAAAGCCCTTATGAACCCGGAAAAAGGAGCAATAACTGGCTTAAGATCAAACAGATAAAGACCTGTGATTGCGTGATTTTCGGTTATACCGGCGGAAAGGGAAGCAGGGATAAGGCATTTGGTTCATTGATCCTCGGGTTATATGATGGAAAAAATCCTGTCTTTATTGGCAAGGTGGGTACCGGTTTTTCCCAACAATATATGGAAGATCTGAAAATGTCAATGGATAAATACCAGGTAGATAAAGAAACACTCGGTCAGGTGGATACTGACCGTGATATCACATGGTTGCGACCTGAACTCGTTTGCGAGGTGGGCTATCAATCCGTAACTGAAGACAGGCGCCTGCGCATTCCCGTATTTCGAAGGCTCAGGAATGACAAAAATCCACTTGAATGTACCATTGATCAGATACGACCTCCCCTGAAAGATTATACCATCAAGCGGGACTTCACAAGGACACCTGAACCTGCAGGCTCAGGGAAAAAAGAGGCTGGGAAATCCTTTGTGATCCACGAGCATCATGCCCGGAGGCTCCACTATGACCTGCGACTGGAGAAAGACGGAGTTCTTAAAAGCTGGGCAGTTCCAAGGGGACCACCGGAAAAGAGCGGCGACAGGAGGCTTGCAGTACAGGTGGAAGATCATCCCATGGAATACGGTAAATTCGAAGGGACGATCCCTGAAGGTCAGTACGGAGCAGGGACAGTAAAGATATGGGATAGGGGTTTTTATGAGCCCCTGGTCTGGAAGGATGATAAGATCGAGTTCATCATAAAGGGTGAGAAAATGAAAGGAAGATATGTTCTTGTGAAATTCAGGAAGGCAGAAAAGAATAACTGGCTTTTTTTTAAGGCTGGTGATTGAATGGAAAAGGTTCATATAGGCACCATGGGCTGGAGCTATGACTTCTGGATAGGAAACTTCTATCCTGAGAGTTCGGATAACCTTCTGGGTGAATATGCAAAAAATTTTGATACTGTTGAGATTAACAACACGTTTTATCGAATACCATCAAGGGATAATGTTCTGAACTGGAAGGAAGAGACGCCGGATGACTTTATATTCTCAGCAAAATGGAAATAAACTCGGACCACTGCTGCTTCAGTTCCCTCCTGATTTCAAACCTGAAAATTTTGAGATTTTGAAGGATTTCATGGCAGATTTGCCTGAAAGATACCGGTTTGCGGTGGAAGTGAGAAATAAGAAGTGGCTGGATGAGAGATTCTATGGTCTGCTGAGGGATCATGGGGTCGCCCTTGTACTGATAGATCATCCCTGGATGCCTGAGATGAATACAATAACTGCTGATTTTACTTACATTCGATGGGAAGGTGACAGGAAGAAAGTGAAAGGGACGCTTGGAAAAGTGGAAAGGGAAAGAAGCAAGGATATAATGGATTGGGCAGGGAAGATCAAAGGCTTCATGGGTGATCAAGTGGAGATATTTGGTTATTTCAGCAAGAGTTATTCGGGTTATCCGCCGGGTGATGTGAAAATGCTGCTGGAATCGATCCATAATCCATGATCGGCGAGGATTTTTTTCTGCTTAGAATATAAACGATATCACCAGTATTGCCGCTGTGGTGGCCGCTCCCACGCATGCGATCAGCCTGATTTTCCTTTCATGGAATATTTTGTATGTTGCCATGCAAATAAACAGGTACGGCAGCAGCGTCGTAACCACTGAAATGCTTGCAAGTTCCTCGAAGCGGTTCGAGAATAAAAGGAGCATTGAGCTTAAAATGGCGGTAAGTATCGTGGCAGACGCTGGCGTTCCCCGCGCGCTCAGGTCCCGGAACACAGGTACATTCAACTGGCTGGAAAGGTTCTGGATAACCCTTGAAGTTCCCAGCATATAAGCGTTCAAGGCGGATAGCATCGCGATGATCCCGATAATTGCTACGAGCTTTTCAGATTCTGCGAACACAAGTCCTGAAGCTGTCGCGACAGGCGCGGGCGACCGGGCAAGGACCGCGCTCCCCACGCTGCCTATGAGGGAAATATTCAACAGCGCATATACGCTTATCACGATTACCATAACGATAATCAGCGACCTGAATATAAGATTTTTCGTCTTTGTCTCATCCGCTGGTATGGCGCATATCTCAAAACCCGTGAAAGTCCAGTAGACAATGATAATGGCTTTCAGGAAATCCATACTTGCTGCAGGATAGAAAGGCACGAAATTACTCATTTTTATATATGGTATCAAAAGAAGAGCAATAATTATCAGGGGGACTGTCTTCAGGGTCGTTAATATATTTTCCGTTATGCCGGAAAGGGAAACTCCTCTCAGGTTGACTATGCAGAAGCCGAAAATTATCAGGACCTCTATCGGCAGGACATTTTGAAAACCAAAAAATGATATGTATTGTCCTATTCCGGCGGCTATCGTGGCATTTCCGAACACAGAAGAGACCATGTACAGGATAACGATAGCAGATGATATTTTTTCATTGAACCCCTTTGAAAGTATTGAATAAAAAGCCCCTGTGGAAGGATATCTGGCGGAAGACCATGCAAAGGATAACATGACACAAGTTGCCGAGATCGCCACGATCAGCCAGGCAAGAAGTGAACTTGGGCCTGCAATTCCTGCGGCTATTCCCGGCACTACAAATATGCCTGAACCGATGGTGCCGCCCACGCCCAGGCTTACAAGCTCGAAAGTGCCAAGCGACTTTTTATATCTTTTTTCAGTCTCCACGAATCTGTGATATTGTTGTAATATAAAATCAAGATATTGATTGAATTCAACAAATAGAAATATTAATATGTTTAAACGATGTAAAATAGTACTCAAACGATTTTAATAAGTGTTTAAAAGGTGGTTTATATAAAAGCTACTTTAAATAAAAAAGTGAATCATTTATATGGAAAAACGAAAAGACTTGCTACAAGTATAATATTACCGATAGATGAAAACAGGAACGGAAACTGCAGGAATTGCGGGGCATGCTGCAAATTCTTATTCAAATGCCCTTTCCTGATATCAGATGCCAATGGTCCTAACGGGGCAATATGTGCGATATACGAGATGAGACCTCTCCAGTGCAGGAAATATCCAAGAACAAGAAGCGAGCAGGTACACGAACCCTGCGGGTATTGTTTTGCAGATGCATTTTATCGTTAATAAATCAGGACACTTAAAGCATTACGATGTCACCGGATGCACTCTTTCAGGTCTGAAATGAACAATGTAAGAGCCTCATCGGTAAGATGCGGCATTATCACAAGCCTCATGGCGCGCGGGGAGCGGGTTATCGAAGTGAACCAGCCCCTTGCCCGGAGTCGTTTCCTGACGTCTTCAAGATCTGGCACATCAAGCGCTACAATATTCATTACAGGGTCAATGAGCGGTTCCAATCCGAACTCGCTCACCTCTTCCACCAGCCTGCGCGTCATCTTCATACAATTGCCAACTATATTCCTGTACCCATCTTTTCCCAGGTGCATCATCACAGCATATGTTGCCGCGACAGCCGCGCCGCTCCGGGTGCCGGTAAGAGAGTGCTGTCTCCTGATAGTGAGATACGGAGTATCGATCTCAAGCGGAAGAAGGCAGGCTTTTTCCCTGAACAACAGCCCCCCTGCAGGTATGGTCGATAGACCCATCTTATGCGGGTCTGACGTTATCGAGGAAACTCCCCGTACCGAAAAATCAAAACGATATTTTTTATCAAGAAAAGGTATGACAAATCCGCCAAAAGCCGCATCAACATGCAGGAAAATGTCACGCGAAATTGCAAGTTCCGCAAGCTCATCTATCGGGTCTATCTGCCCGAACTCGGTAGAACCTGCAATGCCAACAAGCGCTGCTGTATTATCATCGATCAGGCTTTCAACAGACCCGATATCGACCTTGAATTCACTGTCCAGCGCGGCTTTCCTGACCTCTATTCCCAGGAGGTCTGCAAGCTTATCGAATGAAAAATGGGCGGATGAAGGGACTATTACGTTCGGGTGCCTTTTTCCCGATAGATTGCGGGCTGTGCGCAGCGCCTGGATGTTGGATTCCGTGCCCCCGGTAGTGATGTAACCGCATGCATTCGGGTCGCCCAGCAATCCGCCCATGAGGGCTATGACCTTTTCTTCAAGTTCTTTTGTACCTTGAAAAAGACCGAAGTCGCCGAGATTTGATTCGATGAACTGCATATGGGCTTTTACCGCAACATGATGCGGTTTTGTGCACATGGCGCTGAGCACTTTTTCGTATGATGTGTCTTTTGACCGTGCTGTGTCCAGTATGGACAGCACGTCTTTCTCAGAAAGCCCTTTCTGGTTCATGTGCTAATCACAAGAATACGGGTTAATAAAGAATATTCTTTTACCGAACACTTTATTATTAAGAAAGTTGTATGGGTATTGTATGACATTAAATAAATTCCTCCAGGAGCAAACACTCCAGCACCGAAGACCGAACACGATTAAGAACCATAGAATCTATCTTACTTCTCTGGATAGATATAAAACCCTTGATTCTTGCACGTCCGATGATCTGAAAGCGTTTGCAGAGAAATATATCAAGGATTTTGAAAAGAAGCATGGCAAGAAGCCACAAGAAGGGAATTTAAATTTTATATATGGTTCATTTAAGAAATATTACCGATGGTCAGGACATCCCGATGTGGTGGACTGGATAAAAACAAAAAACATTTTGAAAAAGATAAATCCTGATAAGCTCTTGACTTCTGCCGAAGTCCATACAATGCTGAAAGTATGGCACAATGACAGAGATAAGGCACTATTGGCTATAGCGTATGAATCAGGGATGAGACGGGGGGAACTGTTATCCTTGAGAGTAGAGGATGTAAAAATTACAGGGAATGAATGTAATGTGCGAATACCGGATAATTTCGAGGGTGATTATGTTAGTGCGAAGACCGGTACACGTTCACTTGTCTTAATCGAATCTATCCCGTATATCCAGAAATACCTTAATATTCATCCGGGAACTGGCAGGCTATTTGACCTTTCCAAGACTAGGGCGCATGAAATAATCAAAGGGATGGCTGCCAAAGCAAACATATCAAAAAATGTCTATTGGCATTTGTTGCGACATACCAGGGCGACAGAGTTGGCAAGGCTGGGCATGCAGGAGACAGCTATGAAGAAACGCTTTGGCTGGGAAGAGGACAGCGCAATGATAAAGAGATATACCTCACTGACGGACGAGGACGCTAATAACTCTTATCGTGATGCGCTGGGAGTAGGAACTAAGAAAAGGGATACTGTAATAAATCCGTTGGCTAAACGATGCGCCAAATGCAATAAGCTCATTGATGAAGGGGAATACTGCCAACAATGCTCCGAGATTCAAATATTATCAGAATCTAACACTAAAACCATGTTTGAAAATCAGCAGCTAAAGGCAGATTACAACGAACTGAAAAAGCAGGTAGAGTTTATCACTGCGGCACTTCAAGCCAAGAATGTAGTAAAGCAGGATCGTGGGGATACTTAAGGAGAATAGGATATAACTAATTTCAATTTTTTATTCCATGACCTTCGTTTGATGTTTGTAATTTTTTCATCGTACTCTTCAGGTTTTAGTTGAAGATAAGCATCAAGATTTTTATACATATCTTGTTCGATATCAGAAGATCCTCTATCATTTAATAATCTATCCATTATATAAGCCATTTCTGTGTACGCATTTGGGTTTAGTGTGCATTTAAAAGTAAAATTATTTTTATCTGCATCTTCCAACACGATGCAGAATTTAAGGTGTGGAATCATATCAACCGCTATATCTTTCTTTAATTGATGTTCTTGTTTCACAAATTCTGGATCGCTATAAAATGCAGGTCCTGGTGCGAATCCAGATCCAGGTGGGCGATCAACCCACACATAAGGCGGAGCATTTGAAGATGAAAGCTCAAATTTGATAGGCGTAATCACGCTGTTAAGGCTTGGCGTAACCTGCAATCTTTTAACAAATTCTACCGCCTCATCGTTCTCTTTATTGAAAGCGTATAATTTACCAGTTTTGTTTATTATCTCGTGTTTTTGCAAAAAATCCAGGTTGCGCGCCAATTGTTGGTCGTGCAGTATTCCCAATTCTTTTTTTATTTCGGAGAATCGTTTTGGTGTATGGTTTCCCTCAATAAGGAATTTAATTATTTCCTCGTGAGCACTATTTACGGTTATGATGTTTTGATGGTGTTTCTTTGGCATAGTTACTCACATTTTGTGAGCAAATAGTATATATAAGTATCTACAAGTACCCCTCATGAAAGCAAGTATGCTACGGTTGGGCGAGACCCTCGCCCAAAAAATTGAGAAAATGTCGAAAGAAAAGCAAGTCCCCTATGCGGTTGTATGCAGAATGCTAATCGCAGAGCGAATTAACGAAATAGAGGATGCCTACACATGATCAAGAGATGATACCAAGTGCCCAGTAATCACCCTGATGAGTTTATTGTATTTGCGGTTGAGAGGATGCGAATCCAAGAAGTAGACCTGCGGAAATGGGCAGCTCAATCAGCTAATCCGGTGCTACGGGAGTTGGCGCAGGACGTTCTGGATGCTGCGGAGAGGAAACAAAAGAAACTCTGAAAAAAAGTGAGCGGCGGGCAGCTATCCCGCCATCCCAAAATCTTGCTATGTCAATAATTACTCTAAGTAATATTATACTTTTCGGTTCGTTCGTGAGCGAACTATCGGAGAGCATCTTTGCTTATTCTCTAAGAGATTATTTCTGTAATGCTGATTTTCAGGGACAGGAGGGGGGGTATGAAGTATAACCCTGCACCTGAAACGGCTGAGCTTTTGACCTGGATGCTGAGGAAGATCAAGTCTGTTCCTTACGGCGTTAGTCTGAGGTGGGCGTTCTATCAGGCTGTGCAGGAAAAAGGGTTACAAAAAAACGATTATGCCAACGTAAAAAAGTACACGTCCAAAGCGCGAAAGAGCTTTTGGAACGGTTGGCGACCTGACACCTTAATAGATGATACAAGAACGATTTATAAGGCTGGTCATGGTTACGACAGCTTTTCAGAATGGCTCAATTCCCTGAAGAAACTGAATCCTGTGTATGAAGTTTTTTCTCACCAGGACAAGATCGTTCAAATTTGGTTTGAAGCACAAGCCATGTACTCGCAATTCGATCATTATGCTTCTCCCTACCGCATATCACTTGTTCCATTCAAGGGCGACACGTCCATTCATCACAAGTGGAAGATCGGCGCGGAGTATCTCGCAGCCCTGTATGAAAGATACAGGAAGCCGATAGTAGTGCTGTACTTCGGCGATTACGAGCCTTTTTCGGACAGGGGAAGCAGAGCCAAGGGTATCACAATACCGTTGAGTGCGCTTGCAGATATTATCCCGTATTTTCTGCGAATGCTTGGGAACAAGGGCATTCTGACAGCGGATGAAATACAGGACATAATCAACAACGAGAGAACGGAGGAGTGGATTAAGTTCGTTAGAGTTGGATTGAACCAAGAGCATGTGGAGAAGTGGCATCTGCCTGAGAATCCTGAAAGACCAGGTGAATATCAGTGGGAGGCCCTTGGGGATGAGCATGCCCAGAAACTCATAACAGGTGCTATTGAGCAGTATTGGGATGCCGACGTAATCAGGGAAATTGAGGAAAAAGAAGAAGCCGATACCAAGAAATGGCAGAAAATAATAGACGATGCTATAAAACGCTTTGAAGCTGATGAAAATGGAGATGGAGTGAATGACTCAACTTGATTTTTTTGTTTCTATGATCTGTGAAAGGAATAACGCACCACACAGTGAGATCTTTTCAAATATACTTAAAGGAGGTAATCATCTTGACAATTGAGCTTAATGATATCTTGGGATACGGGACCCTAACTTCTGCCAAAGTCGTTTACGCAGAGCAGACGATGAAGGCGGGTAAGCCCATTCTGAGAACTGAACTTGAAGTTGATGGGACTGTCCACAGAGTTGGAATTATCGGTAAGGAATCCATCGAATCTTTCCTAAAACATGCTAAGAAAGTTGATGGTGGACATCATACAGTCGAAGTTCCCCAAAAACTTTTGCTTGGAGAGAAAATGGCATGGCTAACCAATCCATATTAGACGTGCCAAATATCACATTGGGAGAGGATAGACAGTCTATCCTTCCCACTTTTTCTTCTCTTGATACAGAGACCATCTTTGGATATGCAAGGCTTGTCATCCTGGGAGATGGTAATCATTACTATATTGATCGTTTCGAGGATATAGGAGTTATTATCGAGAAATATTCAGGCACGAGCTTTTTCTGCTATAATATGGAATTTGATTTCCGGGCCCTGATAAAGAGCCTGCCATTTGGCGTCAGGGGGAGAATATACCATGATGGAAAGAAAGGAGGGCTTCACAAAGGTGTCAATGTCGGGGATTTTTCAATTAGCTACATGGCGAAAAAAGAAGTCGTCATCCGATATCGAAAAGGATTTATAAATTACCATATCAAACTATATGATTTAGCTCAGTTCTATGACTTTAAGAAGCTTGATGATGCCGGTAAGGATTATCTCGGTGTCGGAAAGAAAGAATCAATCTTAATCGAAACTTTCAAAAAATGTCAGGTTGATTCGGAAGGCGAATGGCTTACCGAATGTAAAGACTGGTTCGAGGAGACTTTAAAGAATTCTGAAATACTGGAATATGCTATCCAGGACGCAAAATTAACAAAAGCGTTGGCAGACCTGTTCATAAACGAAGTGAATAAATTAGGAATCAGTCCTCAGCGATATCTTTCTGTAGCAAGCATGGCGCGAGCATCCACAAGGAAATGGCTTGCAGATAATAATAGAGAATATCCAGCATGGAATCCCCATGGGGAACTAGAAAAGCTGATAAGACAGTGTTTTCACGGTGCGATCTTTGAATGCCAGCAGCGTGGGGATTTTGGTCCTTGTATTGAATACGACTTCCGCAGCGCATATCCTTCTACTCAGGTCACGCTTCCGTACTGGCAGGATGGAAACTGGAAGACTGTTGCGGGAGAACAGGCGTTAAATGATACCATCAAAGGACAGATAGAAGGAGACTATTATTTCTGGGGCATTTGTAAAATCAACAGCCCGTATATTCCCCACAAGACGAAAGATAAAAAACTGGTCTATCCTACCGGCGAAAGAGAAGCAGGTCTAACGAATTTTGATTATGATTTATTAAGAAAAATAAATCATCCCTGTGAATTTTTATATGGCGTTGTATGGACCCGCTCTAATCTGGAAACACGTGGTCAGAGTCCTTTTGGGTGGGAAAAATTGTATTATGAGCAGCGGAAGGCATACCCTAAAAAGACGATGCCCAATCAGGTCAGAAAGCTTGCGCCCAACAGTGCATACGGAATTACCTGCGACAGCTATGGGGGACAATTCACTAACTATGCATATGCCTCTTTAATTACAAGTAAAACACGGTGTGATGGTATTAGAGCCGTAATTGAAGCAGGTTATGAAAATAAGATGATCTATACCGCAACGGATGGACTTCTCCTGGAAGGCGATATCAGCCTGCCAAATGTAGGCGATGACCTGGGACAATTTGAAAAAACTGTATTCGACCGCGCTCTTGTGATAGGCAACGGTATATATGAATTAGAAAGAGGGGGGGAGAAACCTGAGATCAAGAAACGATTCAGAGGCTACAGCAAAGTATCCGCGAGCCTGAGGCAGCTCATAGAAGATCGTCCATGGATGAGATGGCTCCAACTTGAAACTGAGAAAGTCGTTACTTTAGGTGATATCATCACTCACCCAAAAAAGTACGCTCCAGAGGATTTGAATAAGTTCATCAGGGAAAAGAAGGTCTGCGGGATTTATATCGATAGCAAACGAAAATGGCCCGAAATCAGCATGTTCGGGGACCTGATTGGAAGAAAACATAGGGGAATCAGGATAGACATTAACGAAACCGATAAAATATCCAGGATGCTAAGACACGCTAATAAAGACAAGCCCCGGAATCCGTCCAAACCTCTAATGGCAAGAGACCTGCCCCCTGAACATCTCCGCTTATTAGGTATTGAAGAAGAAATCCTTGATAGTCATGACCTGACCGGATCCGCAGATACCGGGAAAGTGACGCTAAACAGTCTGCTTGTCAGTTATGTTCAATTCAACCATATATCGAGCATTTCTATCCCAAATGAGAAAATAAAATTACTCCAGGAAGGCGATGTAAAAAGGAAAAGTAAAGAAATTTACGGGGATGATTGTCTCGTCTCTATGGCGGAGATCAGGCGAACACAATTATCTGTTTTACATGAGCTGCAGGAAAAAGATGAAACAATAGTACTTCTCACAAAAGTCAATAAGGAGAGAAAGGGGGAAGATGAATATGTCAAATGTCTGAGATATGCTGGAATGCTGCCTGATGGAAAAACTAACATTGAACTGGTAGGGGGAAGGATTACAATATGTATTGATGGGAAACAGGTCTTGGAACCGCAGTTCGAGGGCGGTAAGCTTACAGGAGTATATAAGCAAAAGTTAGCAAAAAACAGTGCTGTCAAGACGGCTGAAAAATTATATAGCATGAACCAAGCACCCTTTTTTCCGCATGCTAATGGGAGTCTGTGCATTTACGCTCTGACATTTCCACACACGGAAGCTGCCCTAAAAATGACTGCAAAGAAAGCTAAACAACTATCAAAAGAGTTTTTGGCAGCTCTGGGTAAGAAAAGAGGGTGGTTGTCGCCTCCTGCCTTTCCACTCAATAACTTTCATCTCTGGAGCAGCAAAACGCCTTATCTGAAGCATCCACATGTGATAATTGGATACATTAATAATCATCACGATGCAAACCTAGACATGTATGTTGTTTCTTCTCCCGTGGTAAAACAAGAAATAACGATTGATGAAGCAACCGGGGAGTTAGAACCTGATTTTATTGAGGAGAAAAGGATATGGGAATCAGTCCTGAGAAAAAATCATATTATCAAAACTGAGGACAAAACCAGGAACGGTGATATGATAACGGCTGAAAAGCTGGACATACATTACAGTTTTATTCATTTGTATGATAGGGCTAAACTAATTCATAGGCTTGAGTATGAGGGAAGATCTCCGCTGGTGGACCTTGATAAGTATTATCAGGAGCATAAATTCGAGCCGGAGAATGTTGATAAAGAAGTGTTAAAAGAAATCGTGAACTATAAAAATTATCGTTCTGTTGGCAATGGGTGGGAGAACCTGAACAAATTACTTCAACCTATTTCTGAAAGTGTATGTCCGGTATGCAATGCTGTAGTTACGGGGATGGATATCGGTAAAAATGAAGTTAAGCGGATTATTGAAGAGACTAAAATCATAGTCGTTGATAACAATCTTCAAACGAGAATGTACGATGTTTTTAAAATTAATTCAAAATATGTTAAAATCAAGAAAAGGTTGAAGAATCCAGTACCAAAGGCTCCCAAGAAGCCAGCGATAGCAGACGACTTGTTTGATTACAGGGCATGGCACGACAGCACTCTTTCAAAATTTGAGAATGAAGAGATAATCAAGAATCAGTGGAAAAACTACGTAGGATTGGAGATAAGGTAATATTATCAGGCGGTGATTTTCACGGGCGGACAAAAGAGAAACAGAAGAAAATTTAGATCAAAAAAGATTTCCCACCATTGGAAAAAAGTGAATGATCCGGCAACTGCGAAAGCAAATAAACGGCGGATGTATCCTTTTCACAGCATAAAAGATGATCTGGACATCGATGATATGGATTTTGATTAAATGTGGACTAAAAAGGGTATCGATGATGATCTATGAAACACCGCGCGTCGCCTGAACTGGTGAAGGGAATTAGGGTCCAGTATAAAGACAGAGACATGAAAACAAGGGTTGAGACTATTTATTTGCGGTCAGGAAATACCATTACCGTTATCAACGTCTTGAAAGAAAAAACCAGGATTGAACTTGATAGTGTTACCGGGTACTGGCAGCCGCGCGTAAGGGCATCGCCCAAAAATATAATCAGTCTTCGGAAATCTTAATGTAACTTATTACTCATTTTACTCTTGACGGTGCTACGAAGCCGTAGCCGCCTCTCATAGGCATTTTCTGTTTTGGTGGTCATATATGTCTGCCCTACTTGGGGAAATCGCTTATAGAGAACGGCTACCGATTGCGGTTATATTTTTCAATATATAAGTGTTATAGTTGTTATACGATAGTTATATACAGTGTATAATCCTATGTAACAGTTATAGGTGTTATATTATGGAAGATAAAACCACTATCCAGATACTCAAAACCACTCGTGAATTGATAGCCAAACACGGCATCTATCGGGAAAGCTACGATGATACCATTAAGAGGATTTTTAATAGTGTTGATAGTGCTGCATGTGGTGAGTTCCATGAACGTGTTGTTCGATCTAAGGGTCGTGTTGCACTCCCAAGTAATATTCCTTCGGGTACAATCATTGAATGGAAAATTAAAAAGGGTTGATTTTAGGAGTGTAATAACTGCGACATGTCTATGTGGCACCAAGGTTAATGTGGATATTATACCTCGTCTTAGAGCCACGGCTCACCCGGAGGACCGTAAACTACTCAGGGCTGGAAGCCCTGAGCGTTTGTTGCTGTTTCGGTTTGCAGTGAAAAAACGGTTTCAAGTTTTCTGAGATTGCGCCCGAAAAATGCAGTCACGACAATTGTTATTTGGGATAAGTTTCACAATTGCAAGGGGTACGATTCATCTCCTGCTTGGAAAGCAGGAGGGTTCTCTACCCCTTGACCTCACGAACTAAAGTATGTACTGGCTGTGGTAAGGATATATGGATTCGGGGATTTATTGAAATTTATAAAAAATCAGGTACATGGCTTTGTGAATATTCGTGGTTCTGAAAATAAATTGGACTGACTAATAAGCGATCGGAAAGAACATAGATTTGAACGGACATATTTGCCAGATAACACACACACTGCAACACTTACCGCATACAAAGGCTTCTGCTTCGCCCTGCGGTGTATCTATGTCATCCATTAAATCCATGATAGCTGCACTATTCTCCTTGTTACTTCTCCTGAACGCAGAATCTTTATTAAATTCTCTCTTTCTTTCTCTTTCGGGTCCTTGCTGCCTGTTCCGCGCAGTTCATTGCCTATCATTTCGGCTGCCCTGCTGATAACTCTTCCATCGTTACAAACTGCCGTTCCTTTTGTGCCGAACTGATGATAGGCGACTGTTGAGAATTTCAGTTTGTGCTGTAACTGTTTTGGGCTGTCCCTTCCAGGTCTGCGTCTGAAATAACCTGCTCGCCGTCCGCTTTTTTCAGGTCTTACATACTCAAGCTCAGCCGGGAGTGCTGCCTTACTGAGATAATCCTGCACCCGCGGATCATGGTCCGCTCTGTCTTTCAGTGATAAAAGTTTCTCTACGATCTCTTCTGCATTCATATCAATAATGATTGATTTTCATCCTTATAATATTCATAGTCCACTATGGATGTTAGGGGAGTTTTCAGTACTGTAAGGTATATATTTTTGCAGTGCGTGATATCTTAATTATGGGTACTTTTGTGAATACATATTGTCCTATATGCGGCGCAAATAAATCGCATAAATCTTTCAAAAAGAAATTTATTAATATGCCTTTCGGACGGGTAATTGAGAGTTTGGGACGGGGCACACTCAAAACCCTGAAGGTTATTGTCAATCCTTCGCTTATTAATTTAAAACCGGTGAAGATCCGTTTACTAAAAGTTTTTAAAAACTGGTTCGAGATCGGGATTATCACCTGCAGGGATATCGATGATTATCTCCTGGACGTTGTTTCAGAATACGGTGAGTGGCGGCAAAACACCATAGAAAAAGGTGAAAGCTTTCGTATGTATGTAAAACAGGAGTCATATCCAGTTTTCCGGGCGGACGTGTCCATTTCTGGAAATGAAAACCGTTCTATATCTGGTAGTAACAATATAATAAGAAGAGTTGATAAATCGTGGAAGTAATCACAGAAGAAATGAATCAGAGTGAAAACTCTGAATACATGCCGAAAACGGTAAAAGGAATCGTGGAACGGTCTTACATCCAGCACCGGGAGGACGAGGAAACCAATCTTGACGATGGCGAGTTTTTACTGGCTGATGTGTCTGTTGCAGTCTCTCGCGACCATGACAGTAACGTAATTATCGATCTCGTTTCAGTGGATCCTGATTCTATGGAGATAGTGGAAAATGCCCTATACGAACCATATACACTGCGAAAAAATATCATTGAGTTGCCAATGGAGGAAATGGAACGCATAGCCCGTATCGAGGCTGTGGATATTCTCTCATATTTGCAAAAATTAGAGAAGTCCCGTATAATCGAAAAGGAGCGTCTCTTAAATTATGAACATCAACTTGCCGGTGCTGAGTAGCAATAGCGGTAATCATCAATTGAACAGAAATGAGTTACTTTCCGAATATGAAAGGTTTCTGGAAAAAGCAAAAGTGAATAAAGAGCATATTGTCAAATACGCTTCCCTGCTGTATCCGCAAGAATATAATAACCTGCTACAGAAAGTAGATGGTGATATTGCTTTTGCAGACCGAAAAATATTGGAACTCTCAATTCCTTCTGTGTCAGCGTCTGTTCCGGCTGAGGTTTTACCTGAGGCTCCATCACTCCCGGTCCTTCCTGCCGAGGTAAATACCGGAAATGATAACGCCTGGTGGGCTGTCGGAGCGGTCATAGGGGGATTAGTTGCGGTACCGCTCGTTGTCAGTTGGGCCTCCAAGAACCCTGAGAAGAATTTAGCGACCATACAAGACGTGCTAAAAATCATTAAAATGACTTCTGGTTACGGTCGTTCGTGATGCGCCGGGTAAGGCATTGCTACGGCCCCAGCATCGCCCTTCGTAACCAGGGACGGAGGCATCGCACGAAGCGCAGCGGAGTGCGGTGATTAGTCACGCAATAACATTTGCACACAATCCGTATATCAAAAATTATATGCCATTGTGAAGGCACACCCCACATTCCGCACATCAATATTGATTAATTGAAGTGTCCGCCGACATGTCAGACTCCATCAACGCCGATATGCAGCTCAGCGCGTGTTTGGTATATTTTAAGAGTCAAGGATGTCTCCGGACATTTCAATTAGTTTTACGTTTTTGGAGACAGTCCTTATATAGCGGGATCGAGAAAAGAGATGGAGTGAACCCCTCATAGTGGACAGTGAGATTAGCTGAACAGATATCATGTTTTTTTTAAAACCCACATAACAAAACTATTATATTACCATTTACGATAAACTTTAGATGTATGAAGAACATATTGGGATGAAAGTTATTTACCTCAAATGGGCTTGCGATTATCAAAGAGAGATTATCATAGAGGAGACTAAAAAAAGGGTATGGTGAGTTATGGCAAAAAACAAAACTAACGGTAATGGTGCAAATCTTGGTTTTGAAGATAAACTCTGGCAGACAGCAGATAAACTCAGAAACAACATGGATGCTGCCGAATACAAGCATGTGGTTCTGGGCTTGATATTTCTCAAATACATCTCGGATGCATTCCAGGAATTACATGAAAAACTGAAAAAAGACCCCGAAGGTTTGCCTGAAGAACCGGATGAATACCGGGCAGAAAATATTTTCTGGGTACCAAAGGAAGCGCGCTGGGAACAGCTCAAGAACAATGCAAAACAGACCAACATTGGTACACTCGTTGACGATGCCATGGATGCGATCGAAAGGGATAATCCATCACTAAAAGGGGTTCTTCCCAAGAATTACGCGCGCCCTGCACTGGATAAGCAAAGGTTGGGAGAGTTGATCGACCTGATAAGCACGATTGGTCTTGGAGATGCTGAAAGCAGGTCAAAGGACATTCTGGGGAGAGTCTATGAATATTTCCTTGGACAATTCGCAGATGCGGAGGGAAAAAAGGGCGGTCAGTTCTACACTCCAATGTGTATGGTTAAGTTACTTGTTGAAATGATCGAGCCTTTTAAAGGTAGAGTCCTTGACCCGTGCCACGGTTCAGGTGGTATGTTCGTTCAGAGTGAGAAATTCGTTAAGGCGCATGAAGGCAGGATAGGAGATATCGCTATCTATGGTCAGGAATCGAATCAGACCACATGGCGGCTTTGTAAAATGAATCTTGCTATTCGAGGGATCGATTCGAAGATTCAGTGGGGTGATAGCTTCCTTCACGATGCTCATAAGGATTTGAAAGCTGATTTCATTCTCGCCAATCCGCCTTTTAATGATAGCGACTGGAAAGGTGAACTTCTCCGTGATGATGTAAGATGGAAATTCGGGGTTCCGCCCACAGGAAATGCAAACTTTGCGTGGGTACAGCATTTTATTCACCATCTATCGCCAACAGGGATTGCTGGATTTGTATTGTCGAACGGTTCCATGTCATCGAACACATCAGGGGAAGGTGAAATAAGGAAGAATATTATTGAAGCTGATCTGGTTGACTGTATGGTTGCTTTGCCAGGTCAATTATTTTATAACGTTCAGATTCCATGTTGTTTATGGTTTATCGCTCGCGATAAGAAGAACCACAAATTCAGGGATAGACGCGGCGAGGTTCTTTTCATCGATGCTAGAAAGATGGGCTACATGGTGGACAGGAAGCACAGGGAGCTAACTGATGAAGAGGTAAGGAAAATAGCCTCCATCTATCATGCCTGGCGCGGAGAAGGTGGGAAATATGAAGATGTGTCTGGATTATGCAAAGCTGTTAAGCTTGACGAGATAAGGAAGCATGGGCATATCCTGACCCCTGGGCGGTATGTGGGGGCAGAAGAAGTTGAAGAGGATGGCGAGCCATTTGAGGGGAAGATGAAGAGGCTGAAGGTGGAACTGACGGGGCAGTTTAAGAGATCGAGAGAGCTTGAAGAGGAGATAGGGAAAAATCTTGCGGGGTTATGATATGGATGTAGGTAAACCGCAGATGAACGCGAATGAATGCAGATTTTCCCGGTGCATCGGCGCAGACAGGGGCAGGTACTGGGAGGTGGCGGTGGGATGAGAGAAGCGAAGTTTAAAGAGACTGGGATTGGAAGGATTCCTGAAGATTGGGATATCAAGAAAATTGATGATATAAAAAGTAAAAAACCCCACTCTATGGCGATGGGTCCATTTGGATCCAATATCACTAAAGATAATTTTGTTTCCTCAGGTGTACCAGTTATTAGAGGAGGAAATCTGACTTCGGAAAAATTCAAGGAGTCAGGCTTCGTTTTTATTAGCGAGGCAAAAGCAGATAGCTTAAAATCAAGTAATGCGTCCCCGAAAGATATTGTAATTACGCACAGAGGGACTTTGGGACAAGTTGGCATAATTCCTGTTAACGGAAAGTATAATCGATATGTTGTTTCCCAAAGCCAGATGAAGTTGAGCTGCGATGAATCAATCGCAAATCCTTATTTTCTTTTCTATTTTTTGCGTTCTCCTCAAGGTCAATATTTGCTGCTAAAGAATACTTCAACAACTGGTGTTCCCGCCATCGCTCAGCCTTTAACAACATTGAAAAATATATTAATTCCTTTGCCAAGTTTAAACGAGCAACGCGCCATCGCCTCCATCCTTGGCTCTCTGGACGACAAAATCGCTCTCAACCGCTCAATGAACTCCACCCTCGAAGCAATCGGGCAGGCGCTCTTCAAGCACTGGTTCGTTGATTTTGAGTTCCCGGATGGGGATGGCAAACCTTACAGGTCGAGCAGCGGGGAGATGGTGGATTCGGAGCTTGGGGGGGTGCCGAAGGGGTGGGAAGTTGAGAAATTAAATAATTTATTAAACTCAATTGAATCAGGAAGAAGACCCAAAGGGGGAATAGACTCAACTTTAAAAGAGGGAGTTCCAAGTATTGGAGCCGAAAACATTAATGGTCTTGGTTTTTATGATTATTCAAGTACAAAATACATTTCTCAAGAATATTTTGAACAAATGAAACAAGGTATTGTTAAAAATGAGGATGTTTTATTGTATAAAGATGGAGCATCACTAGGTAGAAAAACTATGTTTGGCAAAGGTTTTCCATTCACTACATGTTGTGTTAATGAGCACGTCTTTATTTTAAGAGCAAATGAAAAAATTAATCAATACTTCTTATATTTCTGGTTAAATCAAAATGAAATTACGGAAAATATAAAAAACCTTAATGCAAATTCAGCTCAACCAGGGATCAATAAACAATCGGTTGGAACTTTAAAAATACTTATTCCAGATAAACGTATTCTTGATATGTTCGAAAAAGCAATTAAGTCTGTAATTGAAACGATTTTTCTAAACTGTTTGGAATCAAGAAATTTATCACAAATCCGTGATGCGCTCCTTCCAAAGCTGATGTCAGGAAAAATAAAGGTGAGATAATGGAAAAAGAAGATAGAGATGTGCTACTTGCATTAGGGGGGCTTGCATTGTTAGGATGGCTCTTAAAAAAAGAGAAATATCAATGCCCAAGATGCAACTATCCGGTTTATAAAAATCAGAGTCAATGTTCTAATTGTGGACAACCGCTTAGACTGAGGTGAACCAATGAGTGAAAAAATAAAACCTTTGCCCCCAGTTAAAATTAAAATCAATTGGCAGAATTATCTTAAATTATACTTGATGGCGATAATATCAATGGTACTTTGGATAATATTATTTGTCACTGGATTAAATATATTATTCTATTATATCTATACTATTTTTCAAAAAGGATTTTTTGATCCTGAGGCTTTGAAGTATGCTGTATTGATTTCTGTCGGTTCATATCTGTGTTTAATAATTGATCAAAATAAGATTTATGATGCATTAAAAATAAAAAGAGATTTAAAGTTTATTACAATTGATGAGATTAATGACAAAGAATAATTCAGTAGCTAATAAAATGAAAGAATTAACTTTCTGTGATGCCCTCCTCCCGAAGCTGATGTCAAGCGAGATTACGACAAAAATAGACGAGAGGAAGTAAGAAAATGAGACTATGGGTTAAAGTGGGACTTTTTCTTAGTTCTTATCTACCACTTTTCTTAATATTGGTCATTAAGAACTGGTTTAATATATATATGACTATACTTATCGCTATTATTTCATTGATATGCCTCTTAATCTGGATATCTATAATTAAGATTTCAAAAAAAGGAACTGCTGAAGCCTATAAAGTTTTGAAATCTGAGGATAAAACAAAAGAGTCTTTAAACTATCTTATCCCTTACATTATTTCATTTATTGGGTTTGACTTAAATAAATGGCAGGATTGGGGCGCTCTCATTATTCTTTTAACAATACTTTTTGTTGTTTATTTGAACTCAGACCTACTATATATAAATCCAATATTATCATTTTTTAGATATAAAATATTTAGCGTTGAAGTGTATAAACCGGTAATAGGAAGCGAGGGGACAAAATTTGAGATTCTTCTATTAACAAAGAAAAATCGCATTAAGAGAGATGAAGAACTAATTGTGAAAGATATAGACGAGGGTATTTTTTTAGAGGTGAATTAAAAGATGGAAAATATCAAAATTTGTTTAACAGAGGCAAGCCCTGATCGGGTTAAACTGTATTTTATAGAACGGGTTAAAAACCCAAAAACAAAGATTATCCATTATAGTACATTGAAAACTGAAATAACACCAGAGATAGGAAAAGACCTTAGGGATGCAGGACTTAAACAGGTTGTTTCCTTAATAACTGGTAATCCAGAATACATGGAATATGGTATTTTATCCTCTTCAGATAGACTATGTGTGGAAACAATAATCATAAATGAAGTTCCCTATTTATCTGAACTAATAACACAAGTTTCAGATCCAAACCTTAACGCGTTTAATAATACGAAAATTAATAAAATATTTGGATATATTGTCAAGATAGAAAAGGAAAACAAAACTCTATTCTTATTCAGAAAACACTCACCGCAGAGACTATTAGAAAAGGGAATAATTACAATGTTATTTAAAGAGGGCAGATTTGAAAGATTAAATCAAATAATGGCGATAGATGAGGAATATGACGGAGCACTTCTTTTGGAAGAGGGTATGGATCCTTCACAATCAAAAGTTTATATTTTTAATACATCAAAATTCGAATCTGTGTTTAGTTTTGTTGATTTTTATGAGAAAGAAGCAGATAATAAAAAAGATGAAATTATTGCAAAAGAATTTTTGGACAACGTCAATGGATTTATTGACCATTGTAAAGGTGATTGTCGAGCTATTAAGAAATTGGCACGAATTCTTAAAAATAGAGGGTTTGAGAGGATGAGTAAAGAGACAATAAATAATGTTGTGAGAGACTATAATTTAACTTTAGAATTCGATGTAGGAGGAAAAATCATAGTAAGCAAAGAGAATATTTGGATGGTTCTTAGGATTTTAGATGATGATTATGTACGCTCTGACGTTACTGAAACTAAATATGAGGCACGATCTAAGGTGAAAAAATCAGCTACATAAATATGGAACCGTGATGCGCTCCTTCCAAAGCTGATGTCTGAAGAAATAAGGGTTAAGGTTTGGTGAATTAAGAATGAAAATAGAGAATCAAAAGTTGAACATTGAAGAGGCATTTACTCAGCATATCTACACAATACCGGATTATCAAAGAGAGTATGTTTGGAAAGAAAAAGAAGTAACTAAACTTTTAGATGATATTTCTGAAGAATATTCAAAAGAAAACAGTAAAAGTCCGGAATATTTCATAGGAAGCATAGTAGTTAATAGACACGGGAAGGATGTAGAAGTTATTGATGGTCAGCAGAGGTTAACAACTCTTTTTCTATGCTTATGTGCGTTCCGTAAAATGCTTCATAAAGAAAATGAGGATATTGAAGATATAAATACAATGCTATTATCAAAGAGAAGGGACGAAAAAGGAAAGTTAATCCCATCATATAACCTGAAACTTACATATGAAAACACCTCGCAATTATTGGAGGATATTGTAGATAATAAAGAGTTAAGGGACGATTTAATTGGATCAGCTAAAAATATAATTGATGCGTACAATACGATTCTAAGAGACCTAGCAAACAATCTTAAAACCAAAGATGAATTATTAGAGTTTCTTGCATATTTTACCCAAAAAGTAAATTTCATCCAAATTGAGACTCCCTCGATAAGCGATGCCCTGAAAATCTTTGAGACAATCAATGAACGTGGGGTAGGTCTTAATCCAATGGACTTACTAAAAAATCTAATCTTCAGGAAAGTGGATAGAGAAGAATTCGCCAAACTCAAAGTTGAATGGAAGAAGATTACAGACTTATTAGAAAATAATGAACAGAAGCCTTTGAGGTTTTTAAGATATTACATAATGGCTAATTATCAAGTCAAAAACGCCAAGGGCGAAGAAATTGTGCGTGAAGATGAAATATATGATTGGATAATACAGAAAGAAAATGCTACAGTATCTCCGAAGAGATGTTAAAATATTAATACAGTAAAATTTTTAGCCACTTACATCAATCCTAATCCCCCTTTTTTCAACAAAACAATATCTTCC
>JAYTKX010000075.1:0-9734 GCA_043729865.1 Methanobacteriota archaeon | reverse complement strand
CTGACTGTTATGAATGTCTATTCAAGTCAGGCACTTGATCCCCATGTTAATAGATATCGGTTCAGGGATGAATGGTGGGCTTAACCGATGACCAATGGATATTCACTATAAAGTACCTACATCTTATGAACCAATATCTCGTAATGGACCTACTGGTTCCCCAAGTGGACAATCATTTTGGATAACAGATGCCATGACCAATCTTGGATATACCAAATTTCCACCAAGTTGGTATTTTGATAATGTTCTAGATTATGACAATAGCTTGAGGACAACCTTTAACACTGATTGGGCATACACAATTTTCGTAGTGGATAGTTCAAATGACATTGATGGTAAATTTTTAGATGGTTACTCTGGTTATGCCTACTTGGGTGGTCCCTTCGTAGTCATGACATATGATAACGATGGTTATGGAATTATCAATATGGATTACGTGACAGCACATGAAACCGGACACATATTCTATGCAACAGATGAGTACAATGGAGTTACTGAATATAGTGGATATTTAAACGCATATGATATTGAGAGCTCTGGTTTCATTATGCATTGTGCTCTTTGTTGGGGCACATCCAGTGGAACTGCCTTGCAACTTGGTTGGAGAGATACTGATGGTGATGGTATACTGGATATAATTGATTTTCCCCCCGTGAGTACTTTAAATATTTATTCACCCAACCCAACCAATGATAACACGCCTACTTACACAGGTAGAAGTACGTCTTTTTCAACGTATCCCAATAATAACCCAAATCCCTGGAGTAGCAAAAACTCCATTACGATCAATAAGATTAAAAATATACAATATAATGTGGACGGCGGCCCATGGATAGATGCTTCACCCGTTGATGGTTTGTTTAACAGCAGCAGCGAAGATTTTACTTTCACAACGTCTATACTTTCTGATGGCACTCATACAATTTATGTCCGCACCCAGAATACAGCAGGTAACTGGGAAACAGCTTATGCATCAGATACTCTAACTATTGATGCAACTGCTCCTGTGTTATCTTTCGTTAGCCCAACACCTTCCAATAATTCTAACCTGACGCTGAATTATGTTTATATCAATGTAACTTCGAATGAAAACTTGATCACACCCAGGCTTGAATGGAACGGAGTTAACGAAAGTATTAGTGGTTCCGGCATGAACTGGTATAAGAATAAAAGTGGACTTTCTGATGGAAATTACAGGTTCAGGGTATGGGGTAATGATATTCCAAATAACTGGAATGCAACTGAACTGAGGGTAGTAACAGTGGATACTCGTCCACCGATAGTTACTGCAAATCCAACAGGTTATCCAGCATATCAAACTGCATCAAAGAACGGTGGTCTGATAACCCTTAATGCTACAATTACAGACCTTGTGACCGGTGTAAAAAATGCTACTGTTAACGCCTCACAAATCAACAGCAGTATCGGGAACGTTGTTTTAAATTACAATAGCGGATTCTGGACAAATTCAAGCGTAAGAGTAAATGCATCTGACGGTATATATTATTTGAATATAACATCTTTTGATCATGCAGGCAACCGGAATAATACAGAACAGATAACAGTTATTGTTGACACCTCATCTCCGATTATAAACTCCGCTCAGACTGACTACCCAATCGATTTCTCTGCCGCTAAAAACGGCACATCAATCACACTGAACACCTCGATTTCAGACTTTCCCGCGGGTGTCAAAAACGCAACCATCAATGCCTCTCAGATCAACCGGAGCATTGGAAATGTAGTTTTATCTTATGGAAATGGTTCCTGGAAAAACTCAAGCGTAATTGTTAATGCTTCCGATGGAACATACAAATTAAATATCACAGCTTACGACAACGCAGGCAACCTGAATAACACAGCTCAGATAACCGTTATCGTTGATAACACAATACCCAATGTGACCATTAACCCGATTTCATACCAGCGCGGGATTGCCGCAAACACTGGCAGCATCATAGGGTTCAGTGCATCTGCTGATGATCCTCTGATTAATAGCACTTCAGCAGGTCTGAAAAATGCATCAGTGAATGCATCCCTGATAAATAATACAGGCAGGATAGAACTCACAAACCAATCAGGTATCTGGAGAGGCAATACCACATTTGATAAATTCATAACCGATGGCAATTATTCCTTGAATGTGACCTTCTTTGACAATGCAGGAAACATAAATGATAGTGTGCAAATCAATGTTACCATTGACAACACCCCGCCCTCGGTAACAAATGTTTCACTATCATCTCAGTTCATAGATGTAAGCAGCTTTACAAATATCTCGGCAAATATCACCTCACTCGATGCAGTGTCGCTGGTGAATCAAAGTGAAGTTTTTGTAAGGGTGACCTATCCAAACAGCAGTTCAATAAATTATCCCATGAATGCAGGTGGAGGCAGTTTATTCTATTATAATTTCATCGATACTGCACAATACGGTCGCTTCAATGTAACCATACTCGCAAACGATACCACAGGGAATATCAACAGCACTCAAAGAATACAATTTGCTACCGTATTTATTACAAATAACGAAAGCGTGGTTATTCAGGCAAACAACATAACAGTTTTCAATGCACCTCTTTCCAATGCCACCCTGTATTTGTTCACCAATAACACAAGTGTTGGCGCTATAAACATCACTCAATCGAGGGTAAACATAACATCTAATGAAATGACCATCACAAACCCCGGGATATACGTGAACGTGAATGTAAGCAGCACCATCAGAAACAATCTATCGTATGTGATAATCTATGTGAACTATACAGACGCTGAAGTAAGTTCGTATATTGAGAGCTCTCTCAGGCTGTATAAATGGAATACCTCCTCATCTTCATGGGATAGGCTCTCAGGTGCAGGTTCGTTCCCATACGTGAACAACGCAGGCGTTGACACTGCCAATAATTTTGTATGGGCTAACCTGACAGAGCTGAGCGAGTTCGCAGTGTCGGGCGAACTGTATGTTCCACCACCATCACAGACCACCACCTCTGGCAGCAGCGGCGGTGGTGGAGGCGGTGGCGGTGGAGCATCAGCCGAGAACTACTCCAACATCGAATTAAAGGAAAAACGCGACAATTATATTTTCAAAGACAAGATCGCATCATACAAATTCAACACAACTGACCCTATAATGTACGTCAATATAACAGGCAATATCAGCGCAGGTGAGGTCACGACAATGGTGGAAGTGTTGAGAAACACCTCTTCACTTGTGAAGAACATTTCTGCGCCCGGCATTATCTATAAGAACATGAACATCTGGGTGGGCACATCGGGTTTTGCGACCCCGAAGAACATACAGAAAGGAGTGATCACGTTCAGGGTACTGAACTCATGGCTTGAGGACAAAAAACTTACCGCAGGAGATGTCCGGCTGGTGAAATGGGATGGCAGCAGATGGATCGAACTTGACACATACGAAACAACAAAGAGCAGCGAGCATATCTATTATGAGGCTGTAACGGATTCATTCTCACCATTCGCGATCACGGCATTCAGATCAGATGTGCCGGTCGAAGCGGTCAAGACCCCTGTCACGGCAAATGAAACACCGGCGCCGGAAGAGATCGAGGTAAAGCGGGAAGAGACATCTGGATTAAATGGTACTCTGTTAGTGACTGCTGTGGTTCTTGTGATATTAGTGGCAATACTTGCAGCTGTGTACATGAAAGAAAAAAAGAAATTATAGGTGAGCTGGATATTACCTGTTAAATTTATTTTATTTCAATCAGAAATCTCTTCTTGCTCAGAGGGATCATCACTACCTTGCTTTTCTCATCAATATCCAGATACTTTGCAAGGTCAGAAGGTATCCTGATTACAAGAGATCTGGCGCTTTTACTGATCGATCGTATGAATCTGAAAGCATGGGTTTTGATATCTTCGGTTCTCTGCTCCAGAATATCTGCCTGCTCTTCCGTAAAAGTGACATGACCTGAGGGGCATTGCATGGCTCTGACATTATCAAGGATTATGCCATCTTCAAATTCATACTCTTTTAGCTCGATTTCTTTCATCTCCTTCTCGCATTTGCCACAAATTATTGTCATATTTACCTCGATTTTCTTTTCACTTCATTTGATTAACATATTACCCAGGAACTTAGTAAACATTACCAGATCTTCCACCCTGATATTCTCGTCATCAGCATGCGCATTGCTCTCCATCCTCCTTCCTATCCCGAAACAGCATGCGGGCAGCCCTGTGACCTTGACGGCATAAGCAACGTCCAGGCTTCCCTGCGCCCCGGCGCACCTTACGTCCCTGCCCGTCACTTCGTCCGCAACTCTCTTTACCTCTTTCACCCAGGGATGGTTCGTATCCGTGAGCATGGGCGCGTAGATGTCATCGCAGCTCATTTTGAGATCGATATCCGGGTGTTTATTTTTTACTCTTGACACAGCATCGTTCATCTCTTTACAGACATCATTGAACTTCTCTTCAGGGATATACCTCCTGTCCCCTTTCAGAGTACACCTGTCAGGCACGATGTTCTGTTTTACCCCACCATTAATAACTGTAATATTTAGGACAGGCATAAGCGTATCGATACCTGCATTCCGGCTTATCGCGATGCTTGATGGCACTTTTGAGCGTCTCTTCTCTACCTCTGCCTTGAGCTCAAGAAGCCCGTTCATCACAGGCACAGCTTTCTCTATTGCGTTCACGCCCAGGAAACTGCTCCCACTGTGGTACGATTTTCCGAAGACGTCTATCTGCCAGTCCACGTTCCCGTTCGATGCTATTGTGATATCGTCGCTGTCCCCGTCCATGCTCAGGAAATAGTCAGCTTTGAGTTTCCCCAGATCTGCAAGATAGCAGAGCCCGGAATAGGGACCCATCTCTTCGTCTGTGGTCAGGGCAATGTTCAGGTTGTACTTCTGCCTGATATCAAGTTCATCCATCGCTGAAAGCACGGTAAAAAGCGCAGCCACGCCTCCTTTTGAATCAGCCACTCCGCGTCCGAAAATGCGCCCGTCCTTTTCTGTGCACTCAAACGGCGGCACGCTCCAGTTAGGGCTTGCCGGGACAACATCAAGGTGCGTGTTTATCAACAGCGTCTTTTCTGCGCCAGCGTTCTTTATTGCGGATATATTAACGCGCTCGCCAGTAAGGTGCGTAAGTCTTGGATTTTTCTTTTCGAAGAGCTTGCGGGGCATAATGAGCGTCTCAACCTCGAAATCCATTTCTTCGAGTCGTGATGTCGCATAATCCATCGCTTTTTCATAGTTTTCACCGGGTGGTACCTGCGTAGGGATGCGCACAAGTTCATCAAGGGATCTAATAGTCTCTTCTTTCCTTGAATCCAGATATTCAAATAATGCCTTCATTCCTACCCAAAAAGGTTCTTTTTACCCAAATGCTTTTTGCCTTGCTTATATCTATTAGGGTCGATGGCGCTGGAAGAAGAATTAAAGGCTGTTGAAGAAGAAATATCAAAAACGAAGTATAACAAGGCTACCGAAGGTCACTTAGGCAGACTTAAAGCTAAACTCTCAAGGTTAAGGGAAGAAGTGCAGAAGAAAGCCTCTGCTAAATCAGGTGGGGAAGGTTTCGCTGTAAAGAAATCGGGCGACGCGTCGGTCGTGCTCCTGGGATTCCCATCCGTAGGAAAAAGTACGCTGTTGAATAGCCTTACCGGGACAAAATCTGCGGTCGCATCATATGAATTCACCACTATTGATGTCGTGCCGGGAACGCTGGATTATAAAGGCGCCACTATCCAGATACTTGATGTGCCCGGCGTTTTAAAGGGCGCAGCATCCGGGAGAGGACGCGGGAAAGAGGTCCTTGCGGTGGTGAGGAATGCTGACCTTGTACTGATAATGCTTGATGTTTTCCAGCTTGTTCATTATAATGTCCTTCTTGAGGAATTGTTCGCTGCCGGTATCCGTGTCGATTCAAGACCGCCCGAAGTTACGATCCGGAAAAAACCCCGCGGCGGCATAATAGTAAGCAGCACGGTGGATGTGGGGCTTGAAGAGGATACGATAAAATCCATAATGGGTGAATACAGGATCCACAATGCAAATATTGTCATTCGCGAGAATATCAATATCGATAAGTTGATAGATGCCATACTGGCAAACAGGAAGTACATCCCCTCCATCGTAGTGATCAACAAGATAGACCTTGCGGATGAATATACGCTCAGGGATTGCAAAGAAAAATTTCCGGATGCTCTCCTGATCTCTGCTGATAAGAAGACCCATATAGATGAACTTAAAGAGTTGTTTTACCAGAAACTTGGGTTCATAAGAATTTACATGAAACCACAGGGACAGCCCCCTGATATGGATGAGCCGATGATTATCAGATACGGCTCTTCAATTGGCGATGTATGTGACAAGCTTCACCGTGATTTCAAAAAACGGTTCAGGTACGCACAGGTATGGGGCGATTCCGCAAAACATAAGGGTCAGCGCGTGGGTCTTGAGCATACGATGTATGACGGTGACATACTTACGATAATATTGAGAAAATGAGAGAAACGGAACCGCGGATGAACGCAGATAAACGCAGATTTATTCCTTTAACACCACTTCTCACAGTCGATACTGTGATTATTTATCAGGGAAAAATTGTACTTATCAGGCGCAAGAACCCCCCCTTCCAGGGTCATTTCGCGCTTCCCGGGGGCTTTGTAGAGGTGGGCGAGACCGTTGAAACAGCGGCTGTACGTGAGGCAAAGGAGGAAACAGGGCTTGATGTTGAGATAATCAAGCTTCTTGGTGTGTATTCAGAGCCTTCGCGCGACCCCCGGGGTCATACGGTCTCTGTAATTTTTCTTGCTGTGGGAAAAGGAAACATTAAAGCAGGTTCAGATGCTTCTGAGACAGGACTTTTTGGTATGAATGACATACCAGAACTGGCATTTGATCATAAAAAGATAATAGAGAACGCCAGGAGTGATATAAATGGAATTCTGTCCTAAATGCAAAAGCATGATGATGCCCGCAAAGAATGTTTATAAATGCAGGAAATGCGGGTTTGAAAAAGATATCAAAGAAAGTGTTGTCTCAAAGACCGAACGAACGGAACGCGAGGTAACCGTACTTGAACAGAGGGAGATGGGACTGCCCACGATAAGGGCGAAGTGCGAGGACTGCGGTAACGATACTGCATACTGGTGGATGCGCCAGCTTCGCTCTGCTGATGAGAGCGAGGTCAGGTTCTTCAGGTGTACCAAGTGCGGGAAGACCTGGAGAAGCTATAATTGAACCTGACGCATGCTTAAGCATTGAAAAACAGGAGTCACTACCCCCGAATAGAATTCGGGGGCATCAACGGGAGGGGCGCATGAGGCTTTGCATCACATTTCTGTTTCTCTGGCTTTACAATAAAATTTGAGGGGGCACGGAACAAGTGTAGGGCGCTCGTCGCAAAATTATAAGTATCAACAAACCTATTAACTCTTAGTACATGACTCAAAAATCAAAAAAGCATGGAAAGTCGGTATTATCAGGACGAAGTTTCAGAGGTACTAAGATAGGTACATCCTTAGGCGCACTCAAGGAACATAAAGTAGCGCCAATTAGCACAGCTAATAAATCTATTCACCATGTAGGTATGCCAGTACATATTTTAACTAAAGAAGACATCAAGAAAGAGATAGCTGAAGGTGAAAAAAGATTCGGTATGCCTGCGGATGATTTTTATAAAGCGTGGCAAAATGGCAAATTTCACGGATTTCAGGCAATGAAACTGGGATGTCTTTATGAGTTGTACAAGGATGAGTATGAGTGAATATTTGGGAAAGACATACTGAATTAGAGGGTATTTTTTATAGTCATTGTCAAAGCATAATATCCGAAATACCAACTCCTAAACTGAAAGAAGCACATAAATTAAAAGACAGCGGATCTATCATAATAGAGGGCATAAAGTTCATTGATGACTCAATACTAAATTTTTCTGAGTATTTACATGTTGGAAATATCGAAAGATACAGTTATGAATATATACAGCCTACTGGTTTTTTCTTTCTTTACGAAAATGAAGGAGTAGAAAATGGTATTAGAAAACCGCTGCATCACTTGCATGTCGGAATAATGAAAGAGCATGCAGATGACAGTTTATTGGAATCACTTCCAGAACCACTAATAGAACATAAAGGCCCACACTTCATGGCTCCAAGAATTAGTTTTGATCAGTTCATGGGCATGGTAATAGTGAACTTTTTTAATGAAGATAATAAAAATTGCGAGAGAATGTTAAGAAACTTAGGGCTTTGAGTCAAGGTTTTCTGGAATTGAGGGGCAAATAATATACTTAATAAGAGCTTTCCAATGAACTAAGTCTGATGATCGAAACATTTAATATAGTTAACTAACATCATACGATGTAGATGTTAAAAACGAAAAACATCATAAACATAGAAGTGAGGTGACAAAATATTACAGATGAATATATCGAAACCATTAAAACCGATATGACCTATGAACAGTTCTTAGAGAGATATGTCGCTCTTAAATTTCAAAAAACCAAAGGTTATAGCTCTTATGTGGGTAAAATGATTGGAGATTTATCTCCAGATAAAAAGTCCCATGTTGCATGTTCCACAGGAAAGATACATCCTACAAAAGCTATATTTATTCTGGCTGATGGAAAAGAAGTTGGTGTTCCTCAAAAAACATTAGAGCTTTACAAAGAGCATAAGCCTAAGCCACCCCGCACAAGAGGATCGACTGCTCCAACATGGTAGGAAGAGCATACGAAGATTCAAGAAAATATAATATGGAGGAAAAATTATGGAAATGGAAACAAAATATATAAATGAATTTGGAACCGACATACCAGCACAGATTGCCAAAAAAGCAAAAGAGATGGGTTGTTATAAACCTGCATATATCTACAAAGATAAGGAATGGATAAATCATGGAAAATTTCCAGCATCTAACCTAAATATAATAAAAAAGTCCACACGTTTTGGAGATGCTGGGAGTGCAGAGGCACATAAAGTAAGTTTAGGGGACGGCTGGGTTATTTTCAAGTCTCCATCAGGTTCAGGCTCACGGAGTTCTAAGAAAAATGATGTATGGTAGAGTTATTTCTTAACTCTATTAATTTTTTATGTATCCTCAGAAGAAAAAAAAGGAATATATAATCTATCGTAAAGATAGCTGGGGCGACGCTCCAACCAAGCCTATAGAAAAAATTAAAAAAGTAAGTAATGAGTGGATTGATGAAGATGCATCTATAAAAAAAGATAAACAAAGTCTAAAACTTAATTCAGATGATATTTTAAGATTTTTATTTGAATATGTAAACACTCATTTTAATCAATTTCACCATAATGTGCCTATCGGCAGTAAATTTGAAACATGGTGGCATCAGCATAAATATGGTACATCATATCAACCGATTGTTCAATGCTGCTACATTCGTAAAGGTTTAGAACTTGGATTTAGTGTGCGAGATCATCATTCGCAAAAAAGAATCACAGAATTAGCATTGGGGATACATGGAATACGGTATGACCGTGAAACGAAGATGAAATCTTTTGAGAATATAGATGTTTGTTGGGCAGTAAATGATGGCAGTTTTGACTCTAATAATCTAATTTTGGCTTTAGAGTATGAAGATTCAGGAAAATTAGATGAATTGTTTCAGGAACTTTATCTCAAACTAATTCGTAACAACTCACCTTTAAGAAGTTGATGTGTTTAGGCTCTTTTCACTTGTTGGTATCTCAAGTTTTTTCTTCAGCATTCCCATAAATCTCTGTCCTC
>JAYTKX010000074.1:0-2689 GCA_043729865.1 Methanobacteriota archaeon | reverse complement strand
CTTTGACCTGTTCGATTTCAAGGCGCCATGGTTCCCGCAGGAATATTTCGACCTTGTCAGGGAGTTCAGGGCTGGTATGCCCTGGAACTCAGGATGTGATCAAAAATTATCCTGTAAATCCTGTCGAACGGTCATTCGACTGTAATTTTTTATAAAAATCCCTATACCAGATTGAACACGTATTCCGCGATCCCCATCGTCACATCCACCCCGCACGCCTCGAATATCCCTTTACCCGAAGGCGTCCCGTTTATCTCAAGAACATAATCCCTGTCTCCCTCGATGATATCTACCCCAGCATATACCGTGCCTGTGACCTGCGCGGCTTTCATGGCGATATTTTCCTGCTCCCGGGTCAGCGCGCACACCAGCGCCTTTCCCCCCTGGCTCAGGTTGTTTATCCAGCTTCCTGCCGGAGCTATCCTGTATATCGAGCCTTTCACCTCACCGTCCACAACGAACGCCCTGATATCCCTTCCCGGATTCCTTATGAACTCCTGCATGTAGAGCATGCCGTTCTTTTCAAGAAGCATCCTGAGCTTCGCCTCCCCGCGCTGATCGCTCTTCACGCATTCCACACCAATCCCCTTGTACCCAAAAACCGGCTTCACCACTGCGCGTCCGAATGAAGACAGCGCCCGAAGCGCCGCATCAACATCGCCTGTCACAACCGTCCGCGGTGTGGGAATCCCATTCTTCTGGAACAGGCAACTTGAGACGTACTTGTTCGCAGCCCGCGCTATCGCATCGGGGGGATTGATCACCGCGACCCCGCTGTCCTTAAGCTGGCACAGGATATCAAACCTGAGCGCGGCGCCGTTCTGCTCAGCAGGTCCCAGGTCCCTTACAATGATCGCATCAAGGGCGGAAAGCTCCAGCTTGCCGGCATGTATTTTACCAGACCAGATATCTGAAGTCGCGCCGCTGAAGCTGAACACTGCGGGCTTCATCCCGGAACGCGTTACTGAGTTGCATAGCGCCACTCCTGTCCAGTCAGATGGATCTGTTACCGCTATTCCTATCTTTTTCATGTAGTCAGTCCCCGGCGCATGAGGAAGGTATCAGGAAATGACAACCGGAACGACAACTTAAACGACAACCTAAACGACAACCAGAATGACAACCGAAATGGCAGATATCAAGCCATGACATAATAAGCTCCCCTCCCTTTGCCTTCCAGTTTGATTATCTCAGGTTCAACGAGCTTGGAAAGCTCTTTGAGAGCCGCCTGTCTTGTGACCCCGAACATCTTTGCCACCTCGCCCGTCGTGATCTTCCCGTTCTTTTGAAGATTTTCGATGATCTTCATCTGCCTTTCTGTAAGAGAGACCTGACCTTTTGAGTCCCGCTTATGCTTTTCCAGGGAGAGCCTCAATACCTTCTCTTTGACCTTTGCTATCGAGATAAGGACGCCGTCCGTAAAATAATCAAGCCACTTCGTGATGTCAATGGTATCAGGATCAACAGAATCAAGAGCATTGTAATATGATTTCCTGTCGCTGTCATAGTAATCATCAAGAGCAAAAAACCGCTTTATGTCGAACTCACGCAGGTAAAGAATGAGCGTGGCAAGAGACCGCGCAGTCCTCCCGTTGCCGTCCACGAACGGGTGTATCCTTACGAACTCGTAATGGGAGATGCCTGCAACCATGACCGGGTCAAGTTTTTTTGCATCTTCCGAGTTGACCCATTTGAGGAACTCATTCATCAATCCAGGCACTTTATCAGGTGTAGGTGGCATAAAGATCACGTCGCCGGTCTTGTTATTGCCAACATAGACCTGCAGTTCCCTGTACCTTCCTTCGTATTCTGGTTTTTCCAGGATATCTTTCGATATATACTTGTGCAATTTCAGGATGTTCTTACTGTTTATCCTGCCTTTTTGCTGAAACTTTTCTATCTTCTCCAGCACTTTCAGGTAGTTGAGAACTTCCAGTTCAGCTTTGCGTGATGCCAGGACTTTCCTGCCGTGGGCAAGCATGCTCACTTCTTCGATGGTGAGCGGATTACCCTCTATGGCAGTAGAGGCATGAGAGGCTCTTATCAATGCGTCTTTTCGAAGCGATACTTCCCATTTCGGTATAAGGTATGAATTGAGGACAGCCTCTCTTGCAGAGGCTATATCGACAAGGTTCTTTACTATTTTATCAGTGTACCTGAAGTTTGGTTTGAAGATCCTGTTCACCTTCTGTTAGTATGCTCAGCGTCCTTTTACTTATGATATCTCTCTTATTCTATAAACTTCTTCTTATATTCTATTCTTTTAGTTTCAGTTTTGTAACTCTTACCATAGATTTCTTAAAATATTCAAATCATCAAGGTCAACCTTTGTTTCAAACAAATAATCTTTGATAAACAATTTAATTTTTTCATAAAGTATATCATAACCGCTTACAAGCCTGATATCTTTCATTACGACCTGGGTAAAATACCCTATAATGCTTTGATGATTGGCAACAAAAGTACTATCAAGCTCGGTCTTATGTGATATTTTATTGGTTGTAATATCTTTGAATATTATTTCTCTTTTTTCCTCTTCACTGAAATGTATGATCTTAATTTTATTGACATTAAAATTTGCAGGATCAAGTCAGTATCTCCGAAGAGATGTTAAAATATTAATACAGTAAAATTTTTAGCCACTTACATCAATCCTAATCCCCCTTTTTTCAACAAAACAATATCCTCC
>JAYTKX010000073.1:0-6906 GCA_043729865.1 Methanobacteriota archaeon | reverse complement strand
TTGGTTTAAGTTAGGTCAAGAGAGTCATGTCCCTCCTTGCATCCTTCAGTACACAAGTTCGCCAGTTATGCGTGGAACATTTATATATGTCCAAAACGTGTACTTATTCGTGTATATCCTGTAAATCCTGTCAAAAATGTTGATCGAATGAAAGATAATTACTTGTCCCAATATCGAAATGCATTTATATTTTCCTGTGCGTTAAAAAATCGGGTCTGGACGATAACCTGCCTTCCTGGATATCGTCCATTAAATCCTGGAAATCAGGTTGTACTTTTGCTTGTCACAATATTCGCGCCAGGGTCATAAGTCCATCCGTTCTTCGTAACTCCTGAAACGGTGAATGTGAATGTCCCTGCCGTGGTTTTGACTGAACCTGATTTCAGTGAAACCTTTCCGCTCGCATCTGTAATACCGGTACCTGTCCCGGATATCGATCCGCTCCAGTTCCCTGAAACGGTTGCGCCCTGGACAGGAACTCCAGACACGTCCACAATGCTCACTACTGCTGTAGCATAGGTATAGTACTTGCCTTTCACCTTTTGTGTGGTCTTTGACATGACGATGTCAGCCACGTGCATTGTGTTAACCGGCGCTTCTGTGATGTTTAACGTTATGGATCCCGCCGCGCCCCAGTTATCTGCTGCGTCGCGCCCGTGCACATATATCTTATAGCTTCCGGGAGCAAATCCTGACACATTTATTACTGCCGTAATCTCTTCAACAGGGGAGGAAAAAGCGCCATCTATCGCGCTCATAGATATTCCTGTGCCGGGGTCTCCTTCAGAGCCAGTGAAGAATTCTGCGCCCATAATATTTGAGTTCCCTGTTGCTGTATCATCGGCTGTGGCTTTGAGTGTCACCAGGGTAGCCCCATTGGTCGGATTTCGGTTTGCAGCAACGTTTTCCGTCGCGGGACCTATGGTATCAGGATATGTAGTACCTGAAGACTCTACTGACTGCGGTCCCTCATTACCTGAAGAATCCACTGCGGTTACAAGGTAATAGTACGTTGTGGATGCTGAAAGACCGGTGTCGCTGTATGAATTTACGGATACAGAAGCGATAAGATTGCCTGAAATGGGTGCAAATCCGGGAGTAGAGCTCCTGTAAAGCCTGTAATATGAAATATCAGGTTCTGTACTTGCGTTCCATGATATGTAAAGCTCGTTAGTGCCTGCGGCCATTACGGTGACACCTGTCACCTGCTCTGGCGGGGTGGTATCCTTCATTGGAGCCGCCTTATTTGCATTTATCAGACCGTATCCATACTTGATATCATTTCCCGGATCTCCGAGGTCTGTTGAGGTATTGCGCAGTATCTGTCTGACCTCGACATTCGTTAGATTTGGGTTTGAGGCTATGATGAGCGCAGCTGTCCCGGTAACGTGAGGTGTTGCCATTGAAGTCCCGGACTTATATCCATATCCACCCGGTATCGTGGAATAAACGCTCACGCCGGGCGCGGAAACCTCGACCGCAGGTCCCGTGCTTGAAAAGCTTGCCCTCGTATTACTGCTGTCGGTAGCGGCAACAGCGATGACAGAGTCGTATCTGGCAGGATAGTCGACAGTATCAGTAGTGCCTGCCGAGTTCCCGTCGTTGCCTGCCGCAGCCACAACCACAACGCCGGAGCTGTATGCATTATCGACTGCGTTCTTAAGTGAAATACTCCCCTCATTCGCGCCCAGACTCATTGAAATGACCTGCATGCCGTTGTTTACTGACCAGTCTATCCCTGCGATAACATTGCTGAAGGTTCCGCTTCCTGTGCTGTCCAGTACCTTAACGGCGTACAGGGAAGCTTCAGGAGCGACACCTATAACTCCAAATCCATTGTTTTCTGCGGCGACCGTTCCAGCCACATGGGTGCCGTGACCGTTATCGTCCTTCGGGTCTGCATTCCCACTAACAAAATTATATCCACCCTTGTAATTGCCATCAAGGTCAGAATGAGTGTAATCTATTCCTGTATCGATAATCGCCACCTTTACTCCTGTTCCTTTATTGTATGGATGAACGAGTTCGGCGTCGATCCTGTCAACCCCCCATGGAAGCGTATCAGCAAGGATATGCACTGTGCCGTCCAATTCCACATAGTCCACGCCCTGCGCTTTCTTTAAAGCCTCTATAGCCTGTTCGGGCAGTTTCGCAGATACGGCATTGATTATGGAATATGAATATTTTATATCCCCTCCGTGCCCGCGAACCATATCCTTATCAGCCTGTCCGGGCTTATGTTTGAATCCGATTATCACTGGTTTCTTTTCAAGAGCGGCGCTGCCCACAAGAGCCACTGTTATCGAAATTACCAATAGTACTGCTATCAGCACTCTCACAAAAGATTTCATATTTTTACCTCCAAAACATTTTACTTATCAGGTATTTTAAAAGCAAAATAGATATTTAAAAGCTTCTATTGCATCTCAGGCAGCGCTTATGTGATCAGGTATTTTTATTCGTACCCCAGCGCATCCTCGATCCTTGTGATCTCAGGACCTGTGGTATCTTCCCCTGCCACATACCCCTTGCTGTTAGCCAGGATACCGGAACCGACAAGATGCGAACCGAAATTTACGGTGCCTATGTCAACTGGCAGGTTAAAAAGCTCTTCCAGTACTGCTATTTCATTCGTTGTGGTTTTCGGGTGCACAAGTACACCTTTGTTCGTGGCTAAACCTGCCATACCCACGGTCTTCAACTCGGCGATAGTGCCTTTCCTGACATCAACGCCAAGCGCTTTCTGTATCAATCCTATTGCTTTGTCAGATAGGTCAGGATGCACCAGCGCAGCGTTATCATTCGCAAGAATAAGGTTTCCTGATGCGTTAAGACCTCCGGATAATTTGGCAGCCCTGGTGTATTTTCTGATCTTTCGAAGCTCCCTGTCCAGTATGAAACCTGCTGCAACTACCCCGTTGCTGTTCCCACCTATAAGCGAGCCAACTACCGAGCTTCCGCCCACTGATATGCGAACCCCTTTCACGCCAAGGGACACCTCAAGGTCATTTATCATTTCATCTGATATATCAGGCGGGACAAAAACATGATCCTCTGTGCAGGTGGCAAAAACACCCAGCACAGATGTACCTGAAATATTTAACCTTCGCTTGATCTCGACTATAAATTCCCCCGGATCATTCCTCAGCAAGCTCTGCCTGTACGCCGCCAGCTTCGAATTTGACCGCTCGAACCCGAACTTTCAATGGCGGCTTCATGGAACCTCTTTCCCAGAGCTTCTCATTGACCGTCCTGTCGATCTTTACGTCTTTAAGGTCTGTCTTTAAATGCTTTGAAAGGAACTGCCGCACTTTTCTTGCTGCGCTTTCAGCTCTTTTCCAGCGCGGGGCTTTCCTTGCATCATTAAGCGGGATTGTATATACTCTTTCAATGTCTGCCATATAATTCACCTTATACATTCAGTGTGCTGCGTCTCCAGTGTCGTCTCTTCGGGTGTGTCATGACCTTTCTCTTGGTCTTCACGATCACCCATGCCGGAACGCGCTGGTTCTGGTTCTGCGCTTTTCCTAATCGTTTCTTCTTTCCTTTTGTCTTTTGGGTCATATAAAAATCACCGATGATATTAAACGGGATTATCCTTAACGTATTGATTTATTGATAAAGCTTTTGGATGGATAATTTCACAAATCATTAAATATCCCGCTGTTCATTGTAATGCCTGTTTTATGTCATCCCTTAAAGAAATTACCCTCACTAACAACGAAAAGAAAGTCCTGCTCACGCTCTCCAAAAAACCAAAATTCACACCGGAAGAGATTGCCTCCAATTCATCCCTCCCTATCGAAGCAGCCATGCAGTCCGCATTCCTGCTTGCAGAAAAAGGGCTCTGCGAGGTAAAAGAGACCATCACGACCATCTACAACCTCACAAAAGAAGGCGAAACTTATGCACAGATATCCCTTCCTGAGCGCCAGATAATCAGTTCGATAACAGCGCCGCTGTCTCTTGACGAACTGAAAAAGAAATTCCCGCCCCAGATGGTCGGTATCGCACTTGGATGGCTCAGGAAGAAGAACTGGGCAAAGATCGAAGGGGATAAGATCATACCATCAGGAAAAGCGCAAGTCGGTGAAGACGAGAATATCCTTGAAAAACTCAAAACAGGTCCGCTTTCAGAGCTTGGGGATGCGGTAAAGGACTTAATAAAAAGGAACCTTGTTGAAAAGGCAGAGAAAAAGACGCGCATCATCACAATAACAGATTCAGGAAAAGCCCTTGAAGCATCAGGATTGACGATCGAGGAGGAGATCGCCCAGCTCACTCCCACCATCATCACAAGCGGCTCATGGAAAACAGCGCGCATACGCCCTTACAACATCCGCACTCCTGTAAAACCCGTTTACGGCGCGAAAATTCATCCATACCAGCGTCTCATAAACGAGATGCGCCAGATTTTCCTTGAGATGGGGTTCACCGAGATAAAAGGCGACGTTGTTCAGAGTTCCTTCTGGAACTTCGATGCGCTCTTCCAGCCGCAGGACCACCCTGCAAGGGAGATGCAGGATACATTCCATCTTGCCACGGAGTGCGACCTGCCCGGAAAATATGTGGCGCAGGTAAAGGAGATGCACGAAAAAGGAGGCGGGATCTCAAGAGGCTGGGGAGGCAGGTGGAGCGAGGAGGTGGCGCGAAAGCAGGTGCTTCGGACACACACCACAGCGGTCACGATAAAATACCTTGCAGACCATCCCGACCCGCCGGTAAAAGCCTTCTGCATCGACCGCGCGTACCGCCGCGAGGCTATTGACCCAACGCACACGCCCGAATTCGAGCAGCTTGAGGGCGTAGTGATGGACAGGGGTGTCAGTTTCAAGAACCTCCTGGGCTGCCTTACAGAGTTCTACCACAGGATGGGCTTTGAGGAAGTGCGGTTCAGACCAGGTTATTTCCCATACACAGAGCCCAGCGTTGAGCCAGAGGTTTATATCGAAAGCAGGGGCAAGTGGGTTGAACTTGGCGGCGCCGGAATATTCAGGAAAGAAGTTACCCTGCCGCTGGGTATCAAGTACCCTGTGCTTGCCTGGGGACTTGGCGTCAGCAGGGTTGCGATGCTGAGGCTCGGTTTAAAAGATCTGAGGGAGCTGTACCAGAGCGATATAGACTGGCTGAGAAAGAGTACGGTGTTATAATATCAAATGATTTGAGGCGTCTATCATGATAATTGTACAGGTCATTGCTTTTTTGGTGGCAGTTTTCATGGGGCTGAACATCGGAGGCAATAATGCAGCGGCTGCAATGGGTGCAGCTTACGGCGCCAGGGTGCGCACCAAACACCAGGCAGTGATATTGATCGGCATATTCTCTCTTATCGGCGCAATTTTCGGCGGTGGGGAAGTGATAAAAACACTCGGCAGCGGCATCCTTCCATCAGGGACCATACTGCTGAATGGCGCAATTGTCGCGGTCGGAGCGGCAGGCATAACCGTTTTCCTTGCAAATCTTTTGCGAATCCCGATATCTACAAGCCAGGCTGCTGTTGGTTCTGTGGTCGGTATCGGGCTTTTCTATGGCTCATCGAAATTAAACCTGCCTCTCCTCGGATATATCGTAAGCTGGTGGGTGGTGACCCCGATACTCGCCTGGCTTCTTGCGTATCTAATGGCTAAATATCTTTACACGGATATCCTGATATGGCTGGCAGACCATAGCGATTCTGAAGCATCCATAAAGAAACTGCTGAACATACTGCTCACGATCTCAGGCTGCTATGTAGCTTATTCAGCCGGCGCGAACAATGCAGCCAATGCCGTGGGACCGTTTGTGGGCGCGGGTCTTATGGATTCATTTTGGGGCGCCATGCTTGCTGGTATTGCGATAGGTTTTGGCGCACTCCTCATGGGCGGCAGGATTCTGGATACTGTAGGAAAAGAGATCACCGAACTTTGCATCATCCGCGCCACTTTTGTTGAGTTCACCGCTGCCATCATCGTTCATACAGCGTCCATTCTGGGCGTTCCTGTTTCGCTGGGTGAGATAGTGGCAGCCGGAGTCATAGGGATAGGATGCGCCAACAGCGGGATGCATCTTGTCAAAGGGGAGGTAGTCAAGAAGATCATAATAGCATGGTTCGTTTCTCCTCTTCTTGCCGGCGCGCTGGCGTTTGCTTTAATGAATCTGATCCAGATATTCGGATTGTAACAATACAGATTGTTTTTTTTCTGTTTATTGCGTTTTTCCGGCGTTTTCTTCAGGTGTCCTGTTGTTTGGACTTTCTCTCTTGTGCTTCGAGGCACGCGTTACTACCTCGGACTCCGCTTCGCTAAAGTCCGAGGTATCACGGAGGGTGCATGAAAGAGCGATCGCTTTTTGTTGTTTCAGATTTTATCAATGAGAAGGGGGCGGGGAACAGATATATAAATGAAAACTGAAAAGGGTTCTGTCAAGTTGTCGGTTGTTACAACTACCGAAAGAAACCATTTTTCGTATCCGACTCCTATAAAATTCAACAGTTATTAGAAAAGTCTATTTCTTGCAAATGTGTTGAATGCAGATTTTATAGTCAGTTCCGATTTTAATGTTTATGACGTTATGCGCAGAACTATTTATCGAGTTCATATGACAATTCAGCCTTGACGTGACACTAGAGGTTTATCAGGATTAATGTTTAAAAGATAGATATGTCTGCGTAAAGCATCTGCTGTCCTTTGCATAAAAGTTAGCGCCTCATCCTTATTTATGACATCTAAAACCTTTTTCTGAGCGAGATCAATTACTACAATGTCTCCCTTGCGCTTTTTGATTTCCTCAAGATGGGCTTTATACACCTCATGCGCGATCATATTAGACTCCATTGGTCATCGGTTAAGCCCACCATTCATCCCTGAACCGATATCTATTAACATGGGGATCAAGTGCCTGACTTGAATAGACATTCATAACAGTCAG
>JAYTKX010000072.1:0-10382 GCA_043729865.1 Methanobacteriota archaeon | reverse complement strand
GCAGAGGAAGTATGAGGAGAAGCATGAGAGGGCTGAGGTGAGGGCGGATGAGGAGATGAATGTGGGAGTGTGATGCTAATATAAGGGGGAATTATACAGAATATTTTATAAAGTATTATAATAAGATATGTTGTGAGTGAACAATATGGTATTTGTTGAAGAAAATTATGAAAAAGGTGTGGATTTTGAAAGAAATGTTATCGGCCTTTTCAATTCACATGATTTTGGTATCTATAATTGGACAAGGGATACATGGCGTAAACATGGGGACATTAAAGTCGAATCAGACTCAAATCCTGATTTGGTGATGCGCCATAAACCAACAAATGAAAAATTCGCCATAGAATGCAAATTTCGCTCAGAAATTAAAAAAGAATCAATCAGATTTGATTTACGATATAAAATAGATAAATATATAAAATATTCTGAAGATTTTGATATCCCTGTGTTCGTAGTTATTGGAATCGGAAAGGATGGTATGAACATTGATAGAATGTTCTGTATACCATTAGAGGAAGCAACATTAACAAATATCAAAGCAGATGTTTATGAAAGATTTGAACGAAAACCTTATTTGAATTTTACGTGGATGAATGGTCGATTATTCTAGTGTTTGATCTGAAAAACTAAGGGGAGGTTTGCGGTTAGCGATATATCAAAACCCCACCGTGCCCCTCTCCTCCTGCATCACGAGAACGAAAAGTGCGCCTTCCCGCGAAGTGCCCCGGCAGCCGCGATACTGAACACAGGCGAACCGGAAGGCGCCCCGGTATGATACGGTGTTCCGGTCACATGTATGCTTTCATTTTGATGTGAAGCGGTTGCATGGGGGCATATTGGCGCCGGGGGATTAATATTTAAAGAGTTATAAATGTGCGGCACCTATGATTTCCTCAGACAAAGCATTAAATCTGCGTTCATCTGTGTTCATCTGCGGTTTCGTTTCTTCAAATTCCATAGCTTGAGGTAGACACGCTTTCAGACCCCCCACAAAAACACAAACTCCACCCCCCACCTGCTCCAAATCCCACCGTGCCCCTCTTCTCCTGCATCAAGAGAACGGTAAGCGCGCTTCCCCGCGAAGTGCCCCGGCAGCCGCGATACTGAACACAGGCGAACCGGAAGGCGCCTCGGTATGATGCGGCATTCCGGTCACCCTGTATGCTTTAATCTTGATGTGAAGCGGTTGCCTGGGAGCATATCGGCGCCGGGGATTAATATTTAAATAGTGATAAATGTGGCGAATTCGATGGAACGCGGATGCGCACGGATTTCGTATCCGCGGAAATCCGCCAAATCCGCGCAATCCGCGTTCTACGTCGTGGTAAATGTGCGTTGTGTGCCTCGAAACTAAAGACAGAACAACAGGACACACACGAACAAAACACTTACCTCAGCCCCCCAACTGCTCAAAACCCCACCGTGCATCTTCGTCCCTGCATCAAGAGAACGAAAAGCGCGGGTACCCGCGAAGTGCCCCGGCAGCCGCGATCCTGAACACAGGCGAATCGGAAGGCGCCTCGGTATGATGCAGCATTCCGGTCACCTGTATGCTTTAATTTTGATATGAAGTGGTTGCTTGGGGGCATATCGGCGCATGTCATCAGTGTGCTATTTTTACATAGTACAATAAATGTTATTATCCATGCAGGTAATCTTACAGGAAACAGGATGAAAATTCATGGTCTATGACGTGGTTATTATAGGAGGAGGTCCCGCTGGTCTTACAGCAGGGATATATGCGAAAAGGGCGATGCTGAATGCGGTGCTTCTTGAAAAAATGGGTGTGGGCGGTCAAATAATAGTCACCGATCTCGTGGAGAATTTTCCCGGATTCCAGGAGATATCAGGCGCCGAGCTTGCGGGGAAGTTCGAGCAGCATGCGCTAAAGTTCGGGCTTGAGACAAAGAGCATGGTCGAGGTCATGGGGATAGAGGACAGGGGAAAGACGAAGCTTGTTAAGACGAGCGAGGGCGAGTTTGAGACCAAAACCGTGATAATCACTACCGGTACAACCCCAAAGAAACTGGGTGCAAAGGGCGAACTTGAATTAACAGGCAGAGGTGTGTCCTATTGCGCCACCTGCGATGGTTTTTTCTTCAGGGATAAGACTGTTGTCGTGGTGGGCGGCGGGGACTCTGCCATCACGGAGGCGATATTCCTTACCAAGATGGCAAAAAAAGTCATTGTGGTGCACAGGCGGGACAAACTGCGCGCTGAGAAGATCAACCAGGAACATGCTTTTGCCAATCCAAAGATAAGTTTTGTGTGGGATTCCGTGGTCGAGGAAGTGGTAGGAAAGCAGGTCGTGGAAAAGGTAATGGTCAGGAACGTGAAAACGAGCGCGGTATCTGAGATCAAGACCGACGGCGTGTTCATTTATGTGGGGCTTATCCCGAACACCAGCTTTGCTGATGTAAAGAAGGACGAATGGGGATTCATTATCACTAACGACAGCAGGGAAACATCTGTAAAAGGCATCTTTGCGGCAGGCGATTGCAGGGTCACGCCGCTGCGGCAGATAGCTACGGCTGTGGGGGATGGGGCGATTGCGGCTGTGTCGGCTGAGAGGTATATAGAAGGATTATAGTTAGTAACTTAATTTTCAACATTTCAAGAAAAAATGATTCACGTATGCAAAGAGCATACGTGCGCGAATCTTATAACTGATCGTTCAGTTCCGAATCGAACTTTCCGCTGTTGATAGCCACAATGGCTTCCTTGGGAGTCATGCCCTCAAAAGTCACGCCAAGGGGTACGCATGTACCCACGACTTCCTTTACAGCGCCCTTTAAGGTCTTCGAGAGCGTGTCGCTCTTCTTCATATGAGCTATCTTGACAGCCTGTTTGACCGTGAGGTTGCCGACCGTCTTTGTATTCGGTGTCCCTGAACCTGTCTCGACTCCAAGTTCTTTCTTGATTAGAGCCGATGTGGGCGGTGTCCCGACCTTTATCGTGAATTTCTTTTTGTCATCAACTGTGATCTTAACAGGAACCTGCATTCCCTTGAATGCAGCGGTCTGTTTATTGATCTCTTCAATGACTGCTTTTACGTTAACGCCGAGCGGACCAAGCGAAGGACCAAGTGGTGGTCCCGGGGTAGCCGCGCCGCCTGCAACTAATGCTTCTAAAACGCTGACCATTTTTATTTCTCCATATTATTATCTTTATTATATTTATCGAACCCCGCATTGAAATGCGGGGTCTTATCATTATCAGTTCCCGTATTTAAATACGGGGCATTACTTCTCTATTTCTTCTCTCTTTAATATTCTTACATTATCGCCGCGTACCGTTACGGGGATGGGTACCATCGCCTCGAACAGTTCCACGGTGATCTCTTCATGAGCTTCATCAATACGTTTAACTCTTGCCTTTTCTCCCTTGAACGGTCCGGATATGAGTTCAACGATGCTTCCTTCGGTTATTCCGGTAACGGTAAGCTTTGGCGTCAGGAAATGCTCTATTTCAGTAAAGCTTGATGCTCCCTTTACCATGGTTCGGGCGTGCGGAAGGGTCTGGATGACCTGCTCAACGATCTCAGGCGCCCCTGCCTCGATGAGAATGTATCCTTTCAGTTCATCGGGCGCAAGTATCGCCCTGATGTCAAAATGTTCTTTCTTTGCAACTTTCTCGATAAGATTAGCCACAGCCCTTTCCTGGTTAGCGGTTGTCTTGACCACGTAGATGGCAGAATCTTCATCGATCATTAGAACCAGCCTGGCATTACTGTTATCAATAAATATATGATAAAGCCGATAAATCCTATCAGGAGGATGCCTGCTCCTGCAACCTTTGCGATTATGGTAAACTCTTCCCTGGTGGGTTTTCTTGTCAGTTTAAGCACTCTTGTATATTCACTGAGCTTCAAAGGAATATTAGCCGGCATTTTATTGTCTTCTACCAATGTATTTCACATCCATGATTTAAATGATATTGATAACGTTATAAAAGCTATCTTAAAATAATAGCAGCCCTTCAATTATGCTCAATGTAAAAATAGTTTTCGATTGCATTCTCAAGTTTCATATTTATCTCTCTATTTCTTCGATGGCTTTTCAGCCACCACCAAGCCTTCAGATGGTTGCTGTGCATAACGAAAATGTGCAGCTCTTTGCTTTTCGCTTTCAACTTCTTCTATCTCCTTTAATTGTTGAAGAGAATACTCAATAGCATGGGTTCTATTAGCAAATCGCTTCTTTTCGATCTGTGAATCAACCCATTTCAATAAGTCATCATCAAGCGCAATACTGGTCTTAACTTTAGTCATACCGCTCAATCCCTCATAATACCGAAAAGTATTAAATACCCTAATACCCCAATATACCCCATCATACTCTGATTGAGTATAGATTGGGGATGTAATAAACGGCTAAGGAAAAATCAGGACTCGAATCGATGAATGAGAGGATGGATTAGCTGTGCGCCGAAGCAGGCTCGATATTGTTATCGATATACTGGAAGTTGCGAAAGAGGAGGTTAACAAAACAGGGATAGTTTACAGAACGAACCTGAATTTCCTGCTCACTGATAAGTATCTGGCTCTGCTGATCGAAAAGGGATTTCTGGAGAAGAGAGGGGAGAAATACGCAACCACTGATGCTGGAAAGGTGTTCCTGGAGAAAGCAAGAGAGATAACTTCGCAGTTAAGCGGCAATTTCTTAAATATTCCAAGGCTTTCAGATATCGAACCATGATCAGGACATCACCCTTTTATCGGTCTCTATCCCCCCATCCCTCATCGTAATTATCCGCCCGGTCTGCTGCGCTACGGCAGTATCGTGCGTCACCACAAGGATGGTATGCCCCTCTTCGCTGAGCTCTTTCAGGAGTTTAACAATCATATCGCGCGTCTTGGTATCCACCTCGCCCGTGGGCTCGTCAGCAAGAATGATGGCAGGATGATTGGAAAGCGCCCTGGCTATGGCTGTGCGCTGCTGCTCTCCTCCTGACAGCTCAGAAGGCTTGTGTTTCATCCTGTCGGCAAGCCCCATCTGCGTGAGAAGTTCGACAGCCCTTTTTTTCCTCTCGCTTTTAGGCACCATGGCAAAGCGCATCGCGATATCCACGTTCTCGAACGCTGTCAGTGTTGGTATAAGATTGAAGTGCTGGAACACGAAGCCTATCTTTTCGCGCCGCAGCTTCGGGAAGTCGCCCTCTCTGGCTTTTGTGACTTCAACGCCGTCAATGAACACGCTGCCTGATGTGGGTTTATCAAGAAGCCCTATCATGGAGAGGAGTGTGGACTTGCCGCTTCCGGACGGTCCGACTATGCTCAGGAACTCACCTTTCTCCGCATCAAAACTGACATCATTGAGGGCATGCACAGGGATCTTGCCCTGCATATATGTTTTTGAAAGGTTACGCACCCGAAGGACAGGTTCATCCATACTTCATTGCCTCCATCGGTCTCATTTTTGCAGCCCTGTACGCAGGGAGAATGCCTGACACAGTGCCAAGGAACGTGGCGAATATAAAAGATACTGCCACAAGCCTGTATGTGACCGCGAAAAGCACTGTTCCCATTGAAGCCAGGTACTCGTTCATGTAATAAATAAATATACTGCCTCCGGCTATGCCAATAATACCCCCAAGCACTCCCAGGAGCGCAGATTCTCCCATGGTCAGAAGAAGGATATCTCTAACTTCTGCGCCCATTGCTTTCATCAGCCCGAATTCCCTTGTCCGCTCGGACACAGACATAAGCATAGTGTTCATGACGCTTAAGCCCCCGATGATCGCAGCAAGCACCGCCGCGCTTATGGTTATAAGATTGATGACAACCAGAGCCTGTTCGGATTGTTTTCGAAGTTCCTGCGGCGAGAATGTCTTGATATGATCTACGCCGAGTTCAATGCGCCTTGAGAGGTCTTCAGCGTCCACACCTTCTTCGGGGACTGCCCATATATAAGTGAGTGAACTACCCATATCGTAGAATTTTTTTGCTATGTCAAGCGGGATAGCTATTGTATAATCAAAATCAGAGCTTGTGAATTCCATAACCCCCACCACAGTGAAGTTCCTGGAGCTTGTGATTGTCGAGCCGCGCTGCAACCTTTTTGCTTTAATTTCGAGTTCATCTCTCACATTAAGACCATACTGGCGGGCCACATTGCTCCCCACCACGGTCATGTAACGGTCGCCCGCCACAAGCAGCCTTCCCTGGGTGAGTTTTATATTTTTGAGCGTCAGTTCCTGTTTTTCAGGAGGCAAACCCACGACAAATGCCCCGAACATGCCAAGGCTTTCCATATCGTAGGGCAAATAGAGCAATCCGTATGCATCATATACACCGGGGACATGCCTCACTTTGCTTACCATGGAGTCTTCAAGGCTTCCTCCGAAGAACCCGCTCTCGGGCACTACATAGATCTTATCAGACATCAATTCAAGCCCCCGGTCTGCATGCCTGCTGAAATATTCGGACATTCCACCCATTACCATGATTGCGAATATCCCCAGGGCAATACCGAATACGGTAAGCCCCGTCCTCGTTTTTCTCTGTGTGACGTTCCTGAGGATCAGGTCAAACATAGGTACCCCCAGGATTCTTAAGGCATGCATTTACAGGACGAAATTGAACACTATTCATATCGAAGCGCCTCCATGGGGCTCATTTTTGCAGCCCTGTAGGCTGGATATGTCCCTGATATCACACCAAGACCTGTGGCAAAGACCATGGATATCACAAGCAGCCGTGGTGTTATCGCAAACAGGACAGTCCCGCGGGCTGAGAGGTAATCGTTAAGGAAGTATACAAGGGCTCCGCCTCCAATGATGCCCATAATACCGCCCATGACCCCCATCAGAGCAGCTTCGCCCATGGTCATTAAAAGGATATCCCGCGTATCTGCGCCAAGAGCCTTCATCAGCCCGAATTCTTTTGTCCGTTCAGATACAGACATAAGCATCGTGTTCATAACGCTCAAACCCCCGATAATAGCAGCCAGCACTGCTGCGCTTATGGTTATCATGTTGAAAATTATAAGCGCCTGCTCTATCTGTTTTCTCAATTCTGCAGGTGAAAAGGTCTTGACATTTTCGACATTCAATTCTATCCTTCTTGCAAGTTCCTCGGTGTCAGTATCAGGCTCAGGGACAGCCAGGATAAATGAAACTGTGTTTCCCCTGTTATAGAATTTCTGGGCTGTGTCAAGCGGTATTACCACGGCGTTATCAAAAAAAGAACCTGTGTATTCCATTACACCAACAACAGTAAAATTCCTGATATTTGTTATCGACCTTGCTCGCTCAAGCTTTTTGCTTCTGATCTCAATTTCACCGCCTGCCACGAGGTTGAACTCCCGTGCGACACCGCTTCCCAGTACAACTTTGTAATTGTCTCCCGAAACAAGGAACCTGCCTTCCGTGAGTTTTGTATTCTTCATAACAGATATCATTTTCTCAGGCTGGATGCCCATAACCACATCTCCTCCAAATCCCAGGCTTTCAGGATCAAGAGACGACTGCAACACCCCGTAAGCGTCAGAAACACCTGGTATCCTTCTGACTTCACTAGCTTTAGATTCGTTCAGGCTTGAGCCAAAGAGCCCGACTTCAGGAAGCACGCGGATCTTGTCCGCTGTAAGGGTGATAGATCTCTCAAATGTCATGCTGAAATGTTCAGACATCCCTCCCATTACGATAACTGCAAAGATACCAAGCGCTATGCCAAATATACTGAGCCCTGTCCTCAGTTTTCTCTGGGTGAAGGTCTTGAGTATGATATCAAACATTCATCCACCTTTTAATCGCCTTGCCATTAACAGCGCTATCATGAAAAGAAGCACCGCAAAACCCGGCGATTTTTTGGCGGTAGTTGCAGCAACGGCGGGGGGTTCAGGTATGCGAAGAACCGTTTCATATTTATCAAGTGTTGTATTTTCTTCATTTACCGCAAATATCTCAACATCGTATGTCCCGGGTTTAAGTCCTTTCCAGACAACTCCTGCAGTGTCATCTTTTTCTGAAACCAGTATCACCTGAAAAGCCTGGCGGAAAGTCTTAATATCTCCTGTGGCTCGGTTTTTTGCGTTAACGACTATAGAGCCATCGAAGGGAACCTGGGATTTGCCCCTGAGAGTCACGCTTGCGCCATATTCATCAACCGATACATCTTCTTTAAGGATTTCAACGTCATCCGTCGCAGTGAAAAACGATACATATGTATTGACAAGTGGCGCGGCATATAACCTGTGCGAGTATATTTTAGCACGGACAATATATTTCTTGTTCCGCTCAAGCAGGAAAGGCCAGGTCATAGTGATCTCCTGGATCGCGGTCAGGTATACATTATCATTTAACTTCGTGTAAATGATGTCGTTGTTGTCCAGAAGTTCAATTTTTATATCAACAGAGGCGGGATTAAATGGTCGAAGCAATAGCAGTACACCTGTATTCGTAGGGGAGAAATCCACAACATGGAAACCGGGGAGAGATACCGTGCCATACGATACCTGGTACGATGTGTTGGATAAAACCTTGTTGCCTTCAAGAATGCTCACTTTCGCTGTATAGTAATCATGCTGCGGTTTTTTCTCCCATAATATCACCTTTGTTGCAGAGTCTCCTGCTTTCAGGTCAATTGGAACTTCATGGGATTCCACAGGGCTTCCTGCATAAGAAAGCTCAAAGACCGCTTTGCCATGGAAGTCAGAACTTGAATTGATCGTGACATCGCTGCTTGTGAAATCTGAAAAGAAGTCGATTATTTCGATCTGGGCGGCTGCTGAACTGATGAGCGTGAAAATAGCTGCGACAAGCAATATGTTCTTCATTAGTACTCTCCTTTTGTTTGATATATTCCCCTTATACATATACCTTAAATTTGTTCTGATGTTTTATAATCTTTTACATTAATTGAAATGTTTGTTATTTCCGCGACGTTAATATGGGAGGGCTTATATTAAACGTCAGCGACCCCGCATTAGAAATGCAGGGCATCAACGGGAGGATGCATGAGGGCAAGTAAAGAAAAATACGGGCACGGAATATTGTGTTTATAGGATTACTACATTGAGTACGGAAAAGTATATTTTATTTTATTTTGAAAGTTCTTGAAGACGATCTTCTTTAATCCTTACAATAGATGGTGAAGATATTATAGTGCTAGGAATGCCCAAAAAAAATAATCCCCCGACCATTTCTATAAAGGTTATTTCCATGTTGATTATACTTTTATTCAAAAGTATTATTAAAAAAAGTAAAATCATCGCTAGCAAATTTGCCTTGCCGACCAGTGAAATACTTTCGGTTTTAATTACATGAAATATCAAATCCTTTGGTACTTCCCCCACTTTAATAAAACGGATACCTAACTCTTTAAAAGCACGTATTATTTCTATCCCAACATCAGCCCACGATGTCCAGTTACTAATCCTAAGTAATACACTCTTTTCGAATTTGTTCTTGTGGTGAGGATTTCCTGGATTGCATTATTTTTTTCTGCAATGTCTTCATTTAATTTAAGTATATTTCTCTGTAGAGCTAATATTTCCCTGCTGTCGCTTTTTAAATTAATAAGATGCTCAATTTCTGTTGTATGATACTCACTCATTCTATTTAAGATTTTTTCAGTTTGCGGGGAGAGGTCTTCTTGTGTTTGAGTTAATGAATCTTTTTCCCATTCACTGTTTATTTGCATTTTTTAATACCTTCATTACAATATCTAAATATTCTTTATCTGCTTCAACTAAAAGTTTGTTTTTATGAACATCTTCTATATTAGGATATGTCAAATTTATCATTTTACTCTTAATTCCTTCTTCTATGATAAATTTACAAGAGACAAGTGATAACTTTCCTTCTTTTTTTAGGGCATCTTGCAGTTGGGCAATCAACCTTTTTCCTTCTATAATATTTTGAAGATTATAGCCTTCAATCTGTTCAAAATTTGCCCCTTCAATTAATTCATATTCTCGTTCTGGCATCCCATATACTTTTAAAATAGTCTCTGCTGTCTCTTTTAAATTGTGTATGACTTCTGAATCTGTTGCTATCGGAGAGCTTGCCCCCAACTCGTTTGTAGTTATATTGTAGATTACCTCATCATTATCATTAAAAGTAATACCTTTTATATCTTTGCCAAAAATTATTGGTATTATATTTTGATACTTAGTGAAAAACTTTTCATTTTTTGGCAAATTTTCTAAAATAATATTTGAAAGCGGTTTGTTGAACTTTATTTTATGGTTCCTAAACCTCTCTTTTATTATCCTTACCTTTGCATCTTTGTATTTATCTCCCTTTATATTCAATCCCACTACTTCTTTTTGTACCATCCTTTAATCTCCAAATTGCTATTTATGTTCCTGTAGTATATTAGAATTCATTGGTCATCGGTTAAGCCCACCATTCATCCCTGAACCGATATCTATTAACAT
>JAYTKX010000071.1:0-6330 GCA_043729865.1 Methanobacteriota archaeon | reverse complement strand
GCGATGTCCTGGTCAAAGGCAAGGTAAAAGGCAGGTTCTTTATCCTTTACTGGCTGGAAAGGAGCAAATGGGTATTTTTTTTCGTATAAATAATACGTCTGGTTCCGATAGGTAAAGTCATTGTACGTCAGGATAGAGAGTGGGATATTGTCTATACTGTATTTCAGGGTCAATTTGCTTATGGATGGCGGTTTATAAGTTGGCGGCTTATATATCCATCCGTATTTGAATTTGAAAAAGGATTTCTCAGAAAGTTGTGGATTAAAGGCAAAATTAACTGCAAGTTTTTTATCGTTTTCAAAGTAAGTGACGATTCTTGTTTGTATAGGATTTTTCGGATCATTAGGATCACCAACGATTATTGAATCGCCGATTCTGAGTTCACTCCTAAATTTTGTGTCCGTACCTTCCACTATTGTGCTATTGGCGCTGCTTTTTATTGTTCCTGTTCCTGATATCTCATCGGCATTAGTAGTCTCATAAGATGCATCTTTCCCATAATTTCCATCGGTAATTCGTACACGGATCCAGTGATTCTCCTTTCCATTCTCTTCTTTCAATTCGATTTTCGGGCACTTGAACTTTATAACTCCTTTTTTGGAAAAAGCTTCAGTTGTATCTCCAAATGGGGTTTCGGTCTGTTTCACTTTCATTACTCCGATTTGTTTCCATCCAATCCCATCCCAGAATTCGAGGCTGAGATCTATGGAAGATGTATTGGGTCTCTCAACTCCATCTGAAAGGTCAACATCTATAGTTATGATTGCACCTTCTTTAGAAAAGACATCTTTTGAGCCGATATATAATGTATCGTTGAATTTAGGTCGTTCTCCAAAAGGATAAAAGTCTTTGGTCAGATCCAGTGGAATGCTGTTGAAAAAGGCGGAGTCAGGTGATAGGTCAGAGGCTGATGCTTCACCAATCGACGCAGTAATCGATTCGATTTCTGGCAGATTACTTTCTGGAATTGACGTCTTTAATTCAGCGAATATCCAGTGGCTCTTCCATGATTTTTGCTGACCTTTATCTTTATCAAATCCTGTCAGGGTTTTTTCTGCGATCCCCGCAACATGATCAAAAGTAATAGTTCCGCTCTTTAAGAGATTTGCGACTTTGTTATCTTCAACTTTGTTCGAATTTTTACTCGAATTAACATTCAAAACCTTCGGCGATAAAGTCTCGTCAAAGTAGTACCATTTCACTTCCCTTTCCTGCAACTTCTCCAGGATCTTACTCGTCGGAGGTTTAATCTTTGTATCCAGAATAATAGTTTTCTTCTCCTCGAAACTGAAAAGCTTGCTGTGACCCAGGTACAGTCGGTGAGGAACATTGTTTTTCCCTCCGAAAAGTTCCACTTCTTCCTTTGAATCCTTAAACAGGGCTTTGCTATGGTCAGTCCATTTTTCATCGTCAGGAGATAAGCTTGCAGCCTTGACCAGCTCTGGCTGGATAATCGTAATGTCGCTCTCTGTTTCAAAAACAAGTGCCGGAAGTTCCTTTGTCTGGACAGTGGCTACCTGCGTACCTTTCGGAATTTTTCCATATATTGTTTTCCCTTTAGCCATTGTGAACGTGAGCGGCGCCCTAGCCACCCTCGGAGGAGACAGGCGCGTGCCCACCATGTCAAGGAAGGTAAGGAAATTCTTGTCCGGGACTTTGTTCAGCCGCTGTATGATGATCTCCATCATCCTGGAAAATATCTGAATGAGCGCATCTGCGTTCTTATCCGACCGTATCTGGTCAAGATCCTTCCATTCTTTATCGCAGTAATTGAGAGCAAGTTCCCTGACCTGCTCTACCACCTTCTGCTGATCCCGCTGGTCTATCTTTGGCGGCGCAATGGTCATTAAATACCACCCCGCTCAAGGTAGAAAGGATATACAAGGTTATCTTTCGTATTTGATGTCTTTACCGTATATTCTATATCAACGAGAAGTTTATTTCCTTCTTCTTTATCTGAGGCAACATTCACTTCCGTTACTTCTATCCTCGGCTCCCACTTCAGCAATGCCTCTCTTATATAGAACCCTAGAAGCGTGGCTGTCGAAGTATCATTCGGAGCAAAAACCAGTTCGTTTATATTGCATCCAAAATCCGGTCTCATGACCCGTTCACCTTTTGAAGTGCCAAGGATTATCATTATTGATTCCTTGATTGAGTCCTCGCCTTCAGAAATGGCGATCTTCCCACTCATGACTGATACCGGCTTCTCGCGCAAATACTTCCATCCTTTTCCTAAAAAATCCGGATCTGCCATTCTATCCTCCTATAATAACCGTTCCGACCGCCATCACGCTGCCGACTGGAAGATCAGATGGGTCGTTGCATGTCATTGCGATATCCCCGTTCCTTGCAGCCATCTTTCCGTTGATCTTTACTGTCATACTTCCCATCTTTATTGTCGCTTTATTTGCAGGAGGACTCTGGAACGGTCCGCCCTGGGGGATGTGGGGGGGCAGGTTCGAAGCTGTTGAATCAGCAGTAGCAGCAGGCATTCCCATTATATTTACATCTGAACTGAGATTCCCGTCTATCATCCCTGCGAAAGGATGCGGCAGCGGGGTTGGAACCGGACCTCCGGGTGTCGGGATCATAATAATATGTATGTCCGTTGCCATTACCTGGTCTCCCTTTTTAGCTGCTGGCTGTCCCATATTAATTAATGTTCACCGTTGCCCCTTTTAGATTCATGCTCCCGGAAGCTTTCAGGTCCATTCCTGAGGTAGCCTCGATCTTTGTGGAAGCATTTGTTTTAACCTCAAAGTCATTAGCCTCAATAGATACCTTCCCGTTCGGCGCCGATATTTCGATGTCCATATCGGATTTAATGGATATCTTGTTATCAGTTGTATTAATGACTATCATGTTTTTCTCTGATTTGTCCACGATCTCTATCTTCTCTCCTCCATCGGTGTCATCAAGTCTGATTATATGCCCGCTCCTTGACTTGATCATCCGTATGTTGTTCTTGCCATCATCGTTCGTGAGTATCGGCGTATCTACGCCGTTCCATAGCGAACCTATGATGTATGGGTTGTTTATGTCGCCATACTCAAACGCCACAAGGACTTCATCATCAGGTTCAGGCAGGAAGAATGCTCCCCTATCACTTCCAGTCATGAAAGAGGTAACTCTTGCCCAGTTTGATTCTTCCTCACCGCTTAAGCGGGGTATTTTCACCTTTATGCGCCCGAGCTGGTCAGGATCCTTATTATCTGTAACAATTCCAACAACAACACCATATATCTTCGACCCGGACTTTCTCCGTTCCTCCAGTATTCCTGTAATGCTCATAATCCTGTCCTCCTTACCCTGAATGTTGTCGTATATGCTCCTTCTTCGATAGAGTGAATGGTTGAAACAACATAATATATACCGCTAAGTTTTTGACCGATGCCAGTAAGTTCTATGGTTTTTCCGGCTCTTATAGCAGGATTCCCGATGCATACACCTTCTCCTGTTAAGAATTCCTTGAGTATCGTATTGTATTTTGCCTTTGCAATATTTTCAGCATCGCTTGCGTCGATTATCAGTTCATCAATAATAGAAACTGATGATGCGCTGAAGGCGTTTTCAGATATCTCATAACCGGATTCACTGCCACCCATTTTTGTGTTTTCACTTCCGCTTGAAGCTGTAGATGTGATCTCTTCTTTACCTGTGACATTCCATCCCCTGACCTCAACCTCGCTACCTTCGGTCAATGTTTTTATCTGCGCATAGAAGTTCCTGAAATCCTTGCCATATTCAAGGGTGATCTCCGATGATATGTTCTCCTGCGATTTCCGGAAGATGAAATCCCTGTCATTTACAAGCATTTCATAACCTATCCGGTTTGCGCGTTCAAGGAGGAACTCATAGTTGCTCTGGTTGTTCTGGAATATATAGGGATGAATTGTAGCTGTATCTTCAACATCAGGGGAGAGGCTGACTTCCGAGGCGATGGACGATGCAATATCGCTGTCCTTCACGTCTTTGAATGAGCGCCTCATAGTCCCGAACCTGAGCCTGTGGAGCTTGTCATAACCGCGTATCTCCATGAAACAGTTGTCACCGAAGGTAAAATCGATCGCTGTGATCTCGCCAGTCATCATATCAACAAGGCTGTCAATGCCCATCGAGACTTTTACTTCATCGCCGATATTGAACGTTTCAAGGTCAATGCCTCTCCATGCGCCGTTCATAAAATCTTCGGTATTGAACCATATGGTAAATACCGTCGGCAGATTTAGCTCATCTTCGAACGTTATCCCATAAATGGAAGCAAATATTTCATTCGAAATATCACTGCCGTTTAAAAGCAGCTTGAAACTTGAAACATTTAGCCCTTCACTTTCCATACGGTAGACACCTTTAATCTGGAATTATTAATGTTTTTCCTATGTCGTCAATAGTCGGGAATTCCAATGGATCGATGATATTATTCTCCTCTGCTATCTTTCTCCAGAGGTTCGGGTTCTTGAGGGTGCGATGGGCTATAAGGTCGAGCCTGTCCCCGCCTTTGACTTTCCATATTTTCCTGCATGCATCAAGACCCTGATTCAGTTTTTTCTCTTCCGGGCTTTCTTCCGTTTTAAAGTTAACAGTTAGCTCAGCTCTGACTGGCGTCCCATCCGCAAGGAACATCGTAAACTTCCGGTCAACCCTGGTGATCGTTCCCTTAAAGGAAAAATTCCCCCAAAGGAAAAGGCATACAGGCGGTCTTTTCTTTGTTTTTCCTGGAACGTTAGGCATGACCAGATCAGCAATCTTTTGGGTCAGATTTCTGACGTCTTCTTTAGTATGATTTTTTGTATTATATGTATCAAATGGCAGCTTGATAGTGAAATCCTTTAGAGTTACTTTTTTAAAAGAGGGGTCTATGTCCTGGGTGCTTTTAGAGGCAGTTTTTCCCACCTCGCCTACCGGACTATCCATCATGGCTTCTATTGATTCGGTATAATCGGTCGGATTGAACATGACATCAATAATTGTACCAGTATCCATATTCTTTATTTTAGCTTTTGCAAAGTTCATATTATCTATAACAACCCTCTCCTGTCTTTTTCTATTGAGAGTTTCCTCTCTATGATCTTATATACCCTGTCTGCGATAATGCTCAATTCTTGAGACGGTCTTTGTTTAAAGGACTCATTGTTCAAAGTTTCGTTTGTTTTTGTGGAAGCTGTTCTCTCGGACTGGATTTTTTCTTTATATCCTGCACCGGATATGGTGCTTTGAACTGCATTCTTTTTTAATATCAGTTCTGCGGAATTGCGCGGACTATCACCATTTACTGTAAATATAAGGTTCCTTTTTGATTTTAGCGGATCACCATACACTGGGTTGGAAGATTCTTTAAAATAAAAATTTTCATGAGACGGATTTACCGGTATCATGGTCATGGAACGTTTTTGAGAAGACATAGTTAAATCCGAATTCTTCCATCCCACAAGTTTGTTCCTGAGGTTGCGGTTCTGTAAAGTTTTATTGGTTTGAAATGGTAAAGTACCCTGCTTCCATGACGCCCCAGAATTCTCCTCAGAGCCTGGATATTGTCCACCTGAACTTGAATGTCTTATCCCGGAAGGCAGAACATTCATCGAATATTCCGGACCGTTTTTTCCAGAGCTGGCTGTTCTTTGCAGATGGACAGGAGCTTCGAAGGATTTTTCTACTTCGTTCACCTGCCTTGCTTTCAGATGTGAGAGCTGGCTGTTATCACCTCCATCCCTCGAAAACCCTGTGGTCCCTGAGAAAGTTACCTGATAAGGCTGCGCTTTCCGGTCTGAAGTCTGCCGCCAGTCTTGAAGTGCAGTTATATGATGTACTGATCCTCCAATTCGAGAAATGAATGGTCTGCGTTGAATAGCTACTACCATGGGATTCGAATAGCTCATAGTAATTTCTTGATTAGTCAGATACCCAACAGCGGTATTCTGATGCTCCAATGTTAAATTCGCCTGGCGGGATATCAGTTGAGAGAAAAATCCAGTCCCTGAGGTATGATGTTCCGGTTCTTTTATTGCCTGATATACTGGATATGAAATAAGAGAGAAACTGTTAGCTCCAGCCGCTTCCCTGGCATGGTATGTTTCTTTAACAACTCTTTCTTTCTGGAACTGTGAAATGCCAACAAGACGGGGAAAAGCTGTGTTCACTACATTATAAACATTTATATACTGGGATTCTGTGCGCTGCCAATCGTATTTTTTCTGTTCCGCAGGTGCAATGGCAGTTCTTTGACTTGTTGATCTCCCAATATTAAAATTCCTCCAAACAAAGCTTACAGCAGTATTCTGAGGGTTCAAACGAATGATTGTGTCCCTGTTCAGTGGTATCTGGAACGGC
>JAYTKX010000070.1:0-82716 GCA_043729865.1 Methanobacteriota archaeon | reverse complement strand
AGACTCACCGCAATCATACTCTAAACCCCTGCGCGCTCCTCTCGCAGGCATCTGGGAGATCTATTTTGAAAAAAGATGGCGTGTGCTTTTTGAACCTATTCTTTCATCAATTCATGGAGTTTTTTAAATTTGCCGGATTTATAATCTTCTCTGCTCTCTTTGATCTGTTCGATAAGCTCGGAATCCGAAAGAACCTCTAATGTAGATTTCATAGATTCATACTCATCGCTGGAAATAGTTACCCATTGGGCTTTATGCTCCCCGATAGCTTCAATTTCACTGCTCATTTAGTAGTATTATTGTAATACATGATATTTAAACATTGTTTTCAGGCAAAACACTCAAAAAAACGCATCTGATGCACATTTATTACTTATTCTAGCCTGTCATCCCGTCAAAATCAAAAACTATTCTTTAAGATACTTCGTATATTCTTTCAAATATCTTTTGAAAAACCATTGCAGAAATATAAACTCATCCTTTTTTATCTGAGACCGCTCTAATGAGCCATAATAACCTGCTCTTTTTTCATAAGGTATATTGAGCATAGGAAAGCCATGTTTATTTAAAACAAAGTTCATCATCAGCCTGCTTATCCTTCCGTTCCCATCTGCAAAAGGATGGATAGTTACAAGTTTCAGATGGACATGTGCCGCGAGTGCCACAGGGTGCATCCGGTCTTTATTTTTTCGATACCATCTGAAAAAATCCATTAGCAGAGCATATATTTCTGCGGGAAAAGGCGGTATGAATTTACTTCCCGCGATCGTTACCTGGTGCTGCCTGATCTTCCCTGCTATGTCCTTTTTCGTGTTCTCAAATAATTTTTTGTGGAAGTACAATATGAGACCAAGCGATAAGTCCTTTCTGCAATCCAGTGCTTCATAAAATACATTCCTGTGCGCTTCCGCCTCTTTTACATCACGCAGGGGCCAATTTTAATATATAGAGGATACTTTATATGATTTCTAACACATTTAGGAATTAAACATGCCCTACGCAGCAGCAGATCGAAAGGAATTCATAACGCGCTCATGTATCACTCCAGGCGCCAGGATACTTGATTTCGGTGGGGTGCTATATGAGGAACTGCCATCAGCAGTATCAGGATTAACAGCCAGGAGGCAATTATCGAACGCTGTCATTATCAAACCAACTCTTATCCCGTTCAAAGATGCGGTATTTGATGCCGTGGTATCATATCACTACTTCGATCTGATACCCGACGACCTGATAGGTTACGTATTCAGGGAAGCTGCAAGGGTGCTAAAGAAAGACTCAGGTTTCTCATTCATGGTGCAGCTGTGGGCGCCCCAGAATGAAGCGCAGCGGTCAAGCATGTTCTTCAATGAGCTTCTAAAAACAAGCGGAGCCATATATTCCCATGAATTCACCAACATCAGCAGGGAGCTTTCTGAATCTGGTTTTAGCGACATCACTGTCGAAACAATAAAACGGGATATAATAATACCCCAGGAATTCGTAAGGTCGCACCTGATCCTCCTTGGCAACCTCGTGAAAAAAGGACGGGGCGTCGCAGGCATCAAGACCCCTGCAAAACAGTACTTCGAACAGGTCAAAGAATACGGAGAAGCCATGCTCCCGGCTCTTCACTTCACGGCAAAAAAGATATGAGAAGAAGACATCTTGAGATGGCGCTGGAGAAGCTTTCAGGCTTTCGAACTCCTGATCCCTTGAAAGAGCAGTACTCAACCCCTGCAACGGTCGCGGCAGAACTATTGCATTTTGCTTTCATGAGGGACGACCTCAAAGACACGGTATATGACCTGGGGTGCGGCGGAGGCATCCTTGCCATCGGGGCAAAGCTCCTGGGAGCAGAAAAGGTTATAGGTTTTGATGATGATAGTGACGCACTTGAGATTGCACGGGCAAATGCAAAGAAGCTCGACGTGGACGTCGAGTTCGTGTGCAGCGGCATAAACGATGTGTGCGGAAAAGCGCATACAGTAGTGATGAATCCTCCGTTTGGCGCCCAGGTAAAAGGAAGCGACCGCCCTTTTTTGAGGAAATCCCTCGAATTAAGCGAGGTGGTCTATTCCATCCACAACGCCGGAAGTATGGAATTCATAAAAAAGTTCATAAGTCCTGCAGTCATAACGGACTATCGAATTATCGATTTTCCCATCAAAAGGACTTTCAGATTTCATAAGAAAGAAATACAGGTCATAAAAGCAGAGATATATAGAATAGAGAAAAGATAGAGGGATTATTATTAGAATCAAGAGAAAGAAAGCCACGAGCAGAAGAAAGCTTGGAAAAGGCGACGTAAAGCCAAGAACATATAAGAAAGAAGATAAAGAATTTGAAGAGAAAATTGAAGAAGATATCGAAGTAACTGAAGAGGATATCGAGACGACCGAAGAAGGTGTCGAAACGACTGAAGAAGGTATCGAGACAACGGAAGAGGAAGTTGAAGAGACCGAAGAAGAGGCAGAGAAGACAGAGCTGAAAGAGCCGAAAGGGCAGCAGGTGGAAAAACCCCGCAAAGAAAAGGGAAAGATAGTGCTGCCCGGAGAACTCATCGGAACTTCAGAGGAATTCATTCCCAAGGATGGGGCTTTTGAAGACAGGGGAAATATATTCGCTGCAGCCACAGGATACGTAATAATAAACCCCAAGGAACGTTCTATCTCAGTTGAACCTGTCACTAATGTCCCCCCACATCTCTTGGTAGGAGATATCGTGATCGGACGGATCACAGACATAAAAGAATCTGTGGCGCTTGTCGAGATCGGAGGAATAAAAGGCATGGGCGAACGCGAGATCGTGAACGCCGATGATGCCGCTATACACGTTTCCAATATCAAAGATGCGTATGTCAAGGACCTTTCATACGAATTTGCACCTCAAGACATAGTTAAGGCAAGGGTACTGGACCTGCGGAACATGCGCCTCTCTACCGTGAATAAAGAACTGGGCGTGATGAAGGCTTACTGCGGAAACTGCAGGACTGTGTTGAAAAGAGAGAATGATAAACTTAAATGTCCCAACTGTAAAAGAACAGAAACGAGGAAAATGTCATCGGAATACGGGACCGGTATAATTTAGGTGAGAACATGGAACTTACGATATTAAATAAGACGAAAAACGAGATCAGCATAAAAGTGACGGGAGAGTCGCATACTCTTTTGAACACGCTTAAAACAGCTTTGCTTAACAACAAGCATGTGGAGATAGCCACTTACGATATAAAGCATCCCACGATAAGCGACCCTATACTTTTTGTGAGAACAGATGGCGCCGACCCCATAGAAGTAATAAAAAAAGCGTCAGGGGAAATCGTCAAGGAATGCGATGAGTTTATCAAGCAATTCAAGAAGAAGACTAAGGATTAACTAACGCCTTATATTCCTCATCTATCAGGTTATCCATAGCTACGCCATGCTCCAGCGCTATTATTATGGCGCTGACCTCTATTTCAACCAGCTTTGAGAGCTCGTCCTGTTTCTTATTTATCAGCGCTATCACCTTGCGTTTATCCATGCCTGTTTCTGCTGTGATGCGCTCGATCATTCTGTCAAATAGCGAACGCTCTTCGAAAGCACCAGGCTTGAATCCCTGAGGCGGCTCTACTGAGGATAGATCAAATGCAGGACGAATGAGATCCCCTTCTCTTTTCAGTAGTCCTGATCTCTCTGCCTCCAGGACGACTTTTTTTGCCTGCTCTGGAGTGAACCAGTTAAGGTCAAAAGAGAGCGCCAGCACGAACTCGCTCTCCTTGAGTGAGTCCTTTCCCTTTCTCTTGAAAGGAACAGAAATTGTATATATCAGGTCGGTCATTTTGGGGCGTTCTTTATGATCTCATCAACAATTGTGTCTGCTATTCTTCCGCATTCTGTCCTGCCCATGCCGTCTATGTGGTGCACGTTCATCGTGAGTATCCCGTTATCGAGCCGTGTTCGTACAAGGAAAGAGTCTCCCTTGAACGGTACCCGATCGAACTTATCGTCAAGGAATGAATATTTGAGGGTTACCCTGAAATCTATAGTTCCTTCAGTTTTCACATCAGCGAGCACGGAGCCTACCGTGTCTTTATTGAGCGGGAAAAAATTCACATTCCTGTCAGTGATCTCAACGGTTATGCTTCTCTTTGCCTGGACCGGACGCCCTTTCAGGTCTGGTGAATCGGTTATGAACGTCCCGAACTGATCGTTGATCCGCGCTATCGTCTTTACTATGTAGGGAAGGTCTTCCCGGAAATTGTATTTTCTCTCAAGTTCTGGCTTAGGGGGAAATTGATGATATATGCGTTTCATATTATTTCTGTATATTCTACGCATCTTAAAAGCTTTCTGCTATGTATTAATTATCAAGGCGGTGAATTTAGAAATATATGAAGTACGATGTTGCAGTTGTCGGCGCGGGTCCCGCAGGGGCTATCGCATCGAAATATGCCGCCTGGAACGGGGCGCGGACACTGCTGATAGAAGAGCACTCAAGCATAGGTTCTCCTGTCCAGTGCACAGGGCTTATCAGCAAAGCTGCACTTACGCAATGCGAAGTCGGGGAAGGCAACTTCGTCCTATCCAGAATGAAGGGGGCTTTTGTGTATGCCCCGAATGGAGATGAACTCACCATCCGGGGAAAAGATGTTATGGCATATGTCATCGACAGGAAAATTTTCGACAGGGAGCTTGTGGAACGCTCTCTTGATGCCGGCGCAGAACTCATGTTGAAGACGCGTTTTATGGGGCTGCATAATGGCGGAATTTCAGTATTGTCAAGTGGTGTGAGAAAAGATATCCAGGCAGATATCGTTATCGGGGCTGACGGCATTATGAGCAGCGTGGGCAGGGCGGCGGGGCTTTCGAGGTGCAAGAAATTCCTGTCAGGGATCCAGTTCGAGGCTCCATATAATGCCAGAGATCCTGAATTCGTGGAGATATTTACGGGGAATAAGTTCGCGCCGGGTTTTTTTGGATGGGCTGTGCCTTTTGGGGGTATGGCGCGCATTGGTCTTGCCAAAAATATGGATGATAAGCCGGCATTGCATTATCTTAATGAACTTATTAAGCATCCCGTGCTTGCTTCAAGATACAGGGGTTCGCGCACAGAGCATGTACTGGGAGGGATTCCGCTGGGTGTGCCTGAGAGAACGGCAACGGATAACGTTATGCTCGCAGGCGATGCGGCAGGGCAGATAAAACCAACATCAGGAGGAGGTATTTATATGGGCGCGGTGTGCGCAAAGATAGCGGGCGAAGTTGCGGCGAGGGCTGCACGAAAGGAAACTGTTCTTGAAGAGTATGAAAAAAGGTGGCGCAGCGCGGTGGGCATGGAGCTTGCGCTCGGGATGATCATTCATAAGAGCCTTGGGAAATTAAGTGATGAGAACCTGAATGAGTTCATAGCGTTCCTCAACATGCCAGGGATGAGTGAACGTATCACGGAATACGGAGACATGGACCATCCTTCCGTGCTTTTAAAGGAGCTGCTGAGGGGCGCGGATAAGATGCGGCTTGTCAAACTGCTGGGAGTTGCGTTCAGGACGCTATTTTGAAGAAAAAAGCGGGCAAATATAAGTTAAATAAAGTTTTATCAGGAGTTGTTCTCAGTTAGTGGTTACGATCATACCTTACCTCCTGGATATTATTGACCAGTCCTTTTTCTCTTAGAACTGATTCTGCAGGATCCGAAGCTTTCTGGACGAATTTTTTGATTTTCAGGCATTCTGGTGTTCTATTTTTATAATTTTACAATCAAATTGAACTATTATTAATGAATTTAAAGTAAATATTTAATTGTTATATCTAAAATAAACATTATTAAACAATTAAAAACTTAAATATACTGTAGTGCACCATATAATAGCTTTTAGAACCTTAAAAAAACCTAAAAACTGTCGACACGCTTAATTATCGTGAAGAACAAAGGCAAATGTAATGATTCGCACCTTTAGTGTTGTGACCAGGTTACAATATTCATGACAAGGGCAAGTGGCAGGGACAACATTCCTGGCTACGGGTCGGGGCGTAAATGCAAACCTATAGCAGGCGTAGCATTTTGTTTGTCAGAGGTCTGAAAGGGACGAATGAAAAACGAAAAAAAGGAGAAAAATAAATGAACACAAAACTAATATTTGGGATAGTATCGGTTGTACTGGTTACAGCTTTATTAGGGATACCTGCGAGTTTAGGTTCCAAGACTTTCCCTGCTAATGCAAGCGACCATCCAGTAACCCCAACACTGAAACCGACTCTCTACGGGGCGGAATTCTATGCCAGCAACTGTCAGGGCTGCCATGGGCCCCTTGCCACCTCCACCAAGCTCGGAAGAACGGCGGCGCAGATTCAGACCAGCATCAGTACTGTCTCAGGCATGAGTTACCTCTCCTCCCTGAGTTCAGACCAGATTGAGGCTATCGCCACCGCATTGGCTGTATCGCCAACCTCAACTCCGACGACGATTCTTGACGGGGCAGCTCTCTACACCGGCAACTGCGCAGGTTGCCATAATCCCCTGACCACTTCCACCAAGCCCGGAAGAACGTGGGATGTGATTCAGAATGCGATCAACACTGTTCATAAAATGAGCGTCCTCTCTTCCCTGACTTCGGAGCAGCTCCAGTCTATCGCCACCGCCCTGTATGTGGCGCCAACTCCGACACCTACTCCAACACCAACGCCGACGCCGACTACTACACCGACACCGGCCCAAAACTATGCTTCCTACTGCGCCTCCTGCCACGGAGCGAACCGGCAGGGCGGCGCTGGCGTCCCCGCGCTTACCTCTGCTGCACTGTCATCGAGCACGACGACGCAGATCAATAATAAATTGACGACCACCGGCAGCATGGCATCTTATGCGAGCTCCATGTCTGCCCCCGACATCCAGGCACTGTCGAATTGGCTGCTCAACCCCTCGGGTACGCCCACACCTACTCCAACCCCAACACCAACTCCGACCTCAACACCTACTCCAACCCCAACACCTACTCCAACCCCGACGCCGACTCCTAGTTTGGTGAGCTACTCGGCAACCATACAGCCGATCCTGAGCGCTTCCTGCACGGGATGCCATGGCACATCGGGAGGAGTTAACTTGAGCAGCTATGCGAATACGGTGAAGACGGTCGTCGCGGGCAACGCCGCAGGGAGCCGCCTGTATCAGTCTCTCATTGGCAGCGGCGGGGTAACCAAGATGCCTCCCGGCGGATCGCTTATTACCGCCCAGAGACAAGCCATTGTCGACTGGATCAACCAAGGAGCTCTGAACAACTAGCCGTCTTATAGTTGTCTGCAGACACTATCAACTAAATAGTAAGGGGGTGTTCAACGAACGCCCCCTTCAAGTTGATTGATGTATCTATGAATAATAAAGAGATAATCAAATTAAAAAAACGGTGAACTGATGGATAATATATCGCTTATAGCAGTTATTAAGTCTTGGATTTTGGCACACAAGCTCCCGATTATAATTTCATTGGTGGTTCTACTTTTGGCAGGGGTGGTTATTTCTGAAAAGGTGCTTGCAATCACTGAAAATCCGGATTTTTGCGGAAAGAATTGCCATATCATGAGACCATATTACGACTCGTGGAGCTCATCCGCGCATAAGGGTGTTGCATGCATTAATTGTCATTATGAACCGGGATTGATAGGCCATATAAAAGGTAAGATTAACGGGCTTACGCAATTCTACAGTTATGAAATCACCTCTGGAGAAAATTCAGATCCATTATTTGCAAAAGTATTGGATGAAAATTGTCTTATCTGCCATGAAAAGCGCATCTTTTCTTCCGATATTAATTTTAATGGAATCAATTTCACCCACAGTAACCATCCGATCTCACTGACTTGCACAACCTGTCACTCTGATGTCAAACATGCTCCAACAATAAAGGCTATCTGTTCTACCTGTCATGCCAGCGCGCATCCCAAAGACTGGCTTGAGACGCATAAGACACAGGTTTTATTTATAGGCAAGTTATGCAGTGACTGCCATCTACAAAAATCCTGCGCCGATTGCCATGCGTCTAGAAACGCAAGCAGTATAAAAGGATAGTAATCACCCCGGGAACTAAGAGATATTTTAAAAAATATAATAGAGGATTTTGAGAGAAAACAATTTTTTGACAATGTATATGTATATATAATAACGAATGTACATTTTATTATGAACAACGGTAATTCCAGGGAAAATATTAAAGTAGGATCAAGCGTGGGAATTGTTCTAAAGCAGGATCAGGGGAGCGGGAATATAACTCAGGGTATTGTAAAGAGAATTTTAACTAATTCTTCATTTCATCCGCATGGAATAAAGGTTGAATTAATGAATGGTAAAGTTGGAAGAGTAAAGGAGATCCATTCAAAAGTCCCTGGATAAGCCGTCCTTCGTATTTCGACCTATATCATAAGCAGCCCTTTTTGCCAGTCGTTGATTATCCTTACAGCAGTCCTTGTTTCATCCACCTCACCCTTTTTCTGGATGTAGTTGCTCTGTCTGCCTATGAGAAGAAGCGCATCATAGGAATTCTGTCCCTCTATCGTGACATTATAAAAAGATTCCAGGGTAGTCTTGTTTTCAACGCAAAATTTCTCAATTATCTTCATTGCCACGCCTGTAGGGTCCTTCAGGTGTGTCGCATCCTTCACAGCAAGAAGGCCAAGTATGGTCTCATCGTTCTCGTCAAACGGTATCACTCCCGGAGTATCTATGAACCTGATGCGCGATCCAGCCTTCACAAGTTGCTCTCCTCTTGTGTGACCTGATATTGATGAGGTGCCGGCTCTGTGCCTGCCTGTCACGGCATTGACAACCGATGATTTACCAGTGTTGGGATAGCCAACTGAACCGACCAGTATGTCGCGCCCTTTTATTGCTGCGGTTTCAAGGATCTTGTGTCTTAAGATCGTTGTCCCGGACCTGTCCTTACTGGACACAAAGACAGTTGGGGCGATTTTTGACAGGCGGATCTTGGTTTTCTCAAGGGTTTCCTTTGATACAAGATCGCATTTGTTGATTACTATTATGAACGGCTTCCTTAAACGGGCTATTTCACGCTCTACTTCGCTATTTCGCGTCTCATCCGGGAACCGGGCATCTACGACCTCAAGAAGGATATCGGCTTTCCTTATAACATCCTTTACGATACTCCGGTAACTTGCCATGCCACGTGCTATGGCGCGCAGGGATATAAGGATGTATTGTTATGTTTGAGCAAGGTTTTTATCTTATCAGGCTGTTAGTAGGACACCCGACGGGATAGTAGGGTAGCCTGGTCCATCCTTGAGCGTTTGGGACGCTTAGACCGCGGTTCAAATCCGCGCTATCCCATATTTTTTTTCATCTGGCGCCTGGATATGGCATCTCCATCGAATACAATAACCTCCCCCTCGTATCCGCGAGGCAGCTGGCGCAGGTCAGGCAGTCTTAATTTTCCTCCCAGCTGCGAGATGATGCCGATGTAACTGCGCAGTTTTTTCATCTCATACCTCTTCACTGTAAGCGCCATCTTTTTAGCGTTCTCATCTTCGATCCTGTTCATCTGTGCCTCACAGTGCATGACCTCGACATCCCGCTCACTCATGAAAAAAGGATAGCACCTGCATATCATAGGGCGCCATTCATATATGCTGCACCCGCCGTTCCTGTAAAAGATGCACTCGTCTTTGTCGTTGCGCCGCAGTATCCAGCCGATAACGCGGATGTTCTTACCATCGTCAAGGCATGAGTAAATATCAGGCATGGCAATTTCATCCCACTGCTTTCCGGTGCCTTTCATAATGCGCTTCACATCTTCCGGAAAAACAGATATCGCATTCGACGGGCGCGAGATTTCCTTAGTGATCCTGATATTGAAATTCTCCCTGCAGCACCAGCCGCACCGGGCGCATGAAAGACCTGACTTTAAAATGGATGCCGCAAAGACCGAAGAATGCGTATGCACAAGGCGCTCAAGCCGCTGTCGCAGCGATGCGGTGTCCATGAATAACATTCTGGGATTGATGATATAAAGACTTCTCTCAAACAGAGTATTTCCGAAACATCTTATGTTATTTTCATTTCATGATTTGGTATCAATTTGGGTATAATCTTGGAAAAATCCTTTAAATACTGTTGTACTAATTAGGATTTAGAGGAACCTTATTTCCTATCCTATCAAACCAAACTTTTTTTTGGTTCCTCATATTATTTTTTCGGAATGATCCTCCATGCCTAAACTTGTTCTGTGTCCTCGCTCCCGCACTGCGGGCATAGTATTGGTATAAAATTAGGGTCTGTTTCGAATTCAAAGCTGCAAACACGGCATCTGAAGAATACTGCTTCCTGGTTAATTTCTTCCATACTCAGTATATATTATCATGACTTAATATAAATTTTTCGCCATCTAAAAAAAGAACGGGCTTTTTGATAATGCCATCAAGATGGATGCCAGCGATCACATCCCCGCCAAAACAACTGTTATCCCCCAGCGCAATATGCACAGTGCCTCCCACTTTTTCATCCTCTAGCACATTGCCGATAAGTTTCGCCTCCGGATTGATACCGATGCCAAGTTCTGCGATATTGCGCGCTTTTTCCCCGATCCTGTCCAGCATAACTTTGAGCTTATCAGCCAGTTTTCCTTTGATCGATGTTGCATACCTGTTCCTGACCGTGATCTCAAGAGGGGAATCAAGGAGCCCGAACCCGCTAAGCGAGCCGTCCACCACAAAAACCCCGTTAGCATCCTTCGGAGCAATATACATCTCTCCGGCTGGGAGGTTGCTGCTGCACCCTTTTTCATGGCACATGCCGGTGTCCATCATCCATGTGCATCCATCAAGGTCGAAAACGATATCAGTTCCCGACTCCGCGACCACTCTCACCTCGCGGACGTTCTCCAGGCGTTTGTTCCACCTGAGCGCTATATCATTGAGCTTGCGGCAATCCGCTGTTATGCCGCCAGAACTCATCATATTCTCAGTGATCCCTGGCATGGAAGCTATCCGCGCCCCGGCTTTGCAGGCGTTTATCCTTGCCTGAGTATGCGTGAGAGAGAGGGTAGTCGGGGCGATAACCACATCCGCGTTCAGCATGGCTTCTGACACTACCCGCGGCGGTTCTTCCCCGTGGCGCGACCTTGGCAGCATGGTTAAAACCATCACCTCGCAGCCAATATCTTTAGCTGCATCGAAAAGGCTCTTTCCTATTGCTTGTGGGGTTGAAGTGTCCACTACGATAAGTACGCTTTCACCGCGTTTTACCCCGAAACATTCCATTACTTTAATTGCGCCTTTAGCCATCATTTTATTTTTGAAGCGTGTAGTTATACTAAAATTATACTTTATTTATATTAAATCTTTGGTAATGCCCTACGGAGTTTTTTTTTAATTACATTAAAATTTAATAAGTTATAATAATTTTTCAGTATGCATCAACGGAAAAAAGCATCAGAGTAATTATACCGAGAAAGAAATTTCAGAAAGCTTGAAAGAATCTCTGGGTTTCCTGCTCTGCAGAAAAAACCGATACCATCAAATAAATATATATACTATAGTATATATATTGAATAGATGAAGGATAATAATGTCTATAAGTTTTATTGATGCATTTATAGAAATATATAATGTAAATTCAGCTGTAACCATAATCTTCTTTTTTGGACTCAATGTCCTGAGCACTCATAAATTGGATAAAAATTTATTAAAAGCAAGATTATTTCTTAAAGATTCTATCATACAGAGAACTTGGAAATACATCTCAATCGGCGTTATTTTTCTTGCTATCAACGCTTTGATAACGTTTGCTATTAAATTTACTACCTTCGGGGACATTCTCAGCAATTACTATGCGGTTGAACTAACAGAAATTATCTTCTTGACGGCTTTCATTCTTGCAGTCTGCAACTGGAACATATTCATAAACAACAATCTCCAGAGATAAACCCGAAGAAAGTTATTCCTGTTCACACCGAGCATCCTGAACTGTACATGCGATATATGACAGACCTCGGAATACCAATAGAATTGCCGATGGTAATAACATGAAAGGTCGAACTGGAAGTGGCTTAGAACATATCCAAATTATTCATATCAATCTATCCATAAGCTTCTTTTCCAGTAAGCTTCGCTCTTTTCTTAGCTCAGACCGGGTTACAGTTGCGACAGCGTCTTCGTCAAGTATATCAGATATCGTTTTTCGCCTCTGCTTCCATCTGCGGTTGATAACATAAATAAACAGCGAACTGATACGAACTGATACGAACTCCCGGTGAGTTCGTTTTGAGTTAGTTGTTATCGTTTTCTTTGCGAACTTTGCGGTTTTTTTGCGCTGGTGGCAGCATCGGCTTTTTATGGAGCGCCAGGACTGTTTAAATATGATTATACTGTAATTCCATGCTCCCTCTTTATACTGAACCCTGCGCCGCCTCATCTCTAATGAAAAACCCCAGCCCCATGCTGATCATCTGGGCGATGAGCAAGACAAGTGTGTTTTTTGCTATCTGAAAAGAGAGCGGAGTTATTTTGGATTTATTTTTTTTTAGACACGGATTAACACCGATTTATACAGATTTTTCAATAATCCGTGTCAATCCGTGAAATCCGTGTCTGAGGAGGGTGCTTTCCCATACCTTCTTATGAACCCACGCATCCTCTGCATCTCATTTATATGAAATCGTCTTTCAACAAGTTCAATTAATACAGACAGGTCGCTATTTGCAGGACACTATCAAATCTTTCGCGGATCCTTGATCTCACCGTACAGCGCGCTCGCAGCCGCGGTCGCAGGAGACGACAGGTACACGAAAGCATCAGGGCTTCCCTGCCTGCCCTTGAAATTCCTGTTCGACGTGGATAGACCCACTTCGCCTTTGCCCAGCAATCCGAACGAGCCGCCCATGCACGGTCCACAGCACGGGGATTCCACGATGGCACCAGCTTCCATGAACTGCTCCACGTATCCAGCCCTCAGCGTTTTCATGTATTCAGTATGCGAGGCTGGTATGATGAGCAGGCGCACGCCCTTTGCAACCCTTTCGCCGTTCATGATCTTCGCAACGATCTCGATATCCTCAAAGCGTCCGTTGGTGCATGAGCCCACGAACACCTGGTCTATCTTCGTTCCTTCCACTTCTTCAACCGATTTTACATTATCAACATTATGCGGACATGCCACCTGCGGAGGAAGGTCGCTGACATCGTATTCTTTTATTTCCGAAAATGCGGCATCCTTATCGCTCTTCCACTTGCCATCCAGTTTAAAATCAGGGATCCTTTCCCTGAGATATTTTTCTGTGGTCAGGTCAGCCTCAATGATACCTGCTTTTCCTCCCATCTCGATAGCCATGTTGCTCATGGTCATCCTGCCCGGAATATCCATATCTCTTATCGTGGAACCGCAAAATTCCGCGGTTTTATATCTTGCCCCTTCTACTCCAACATCGCCAATAAGGTGAAGGATAACATCCTTCGAGTGAACGCGCCGCGGGAGCTTTCCGTTTACCTCAAATCTCATGGTCTCAGGAACACGGAACCACAGCTTGCCTGTAGCGAACACGAAAGACAGGTCAGTGCTGCCTATGCCTGTGGAGAATGCGCCCAGAGCTCCATAAGCGCACGTATGCGAGTCCGAACCCACGATGAGGTCGCCCGGTCTCACATGTCCTTTCTCAGGCATCACCTGGTGGCACACGCCTTCGAAAACATCGTAATTCAGGATACCCTGCTCTTTTGCGAACTGGCGCAGCATAATGTGGTTCGCGGCTGCAGCAAGTGAATCTGCAGGCACCTGGTGATCAAAAAGTATGACTATCTTTTCAGGGTCCCAGACCTTCTGCTTTTTCTTGCCTTTCACGATCTCCCTGAATCCCTCTACAGCAAGAGGTCCAGTGATATCATGGGTCATGGCGCAGTCTATATCCGCAAGCACGAAATCCCCGGCTTTTACTTTCTTACCCGATGCTTTTGAAAAGATCTTCTCTGAAACCGTTTGAGACATGTTTCCCTATTGATAGCATGGGATTATTTAATCTTTTGGCATTAGAACAGCGCTGACCCTGCAATCAGGCTTCCAGCCACGTATCCCAGTATAACTCCAGAGTTAAGGAACGGAAGACCTGCCTGTGGCTTTCCTTTGATGACAAGCCCCATGAGGACTGCGAATCCCACGAACGTACCGACTATGGCGCCAAGAGCAGGAAGATTAATGCTTCCGATAAATGGAACAGTAAATGAAGTTGCCTTCACAAAAAAATTCGCAGAAACCACAAGCAGGGTAGGCATCACTGCATCCCCCAACCCCATGAAGAAAGCCTCACGTTTCTCTTTATCGAACTTCTCAGTAATAAATGAATACTTCCAGTGTTTGGGGACAACAAGCAGAATAGGAAGCTTAAGGTCCATGACCCCTTCTGCCAGCGCGACCATATGTTTGGTCCTGTACACCGCGATATAATCATAAACTGCAAGAACGACAAGTAGAAGAAGCGTTGGTATTATCGCAAGAGAAATACCGAACATGGTGCTTGCGCCCGCGCCAATTATCACACCGACAGCATCGACCACATACCATTCAGGATATTTATACAGAAGTATGGTAAGACCTGCTGAAAGGATGAAGATCGAATAGTAAACCGTGCCGAGTTCGAGTGTCAGGTCAGATGAAAGTGTTATTGTTAAATCAATATAAGGACCAATAGAGAAGAATGGGATGAACACGAAATAAAGCGTTGAAGCCACGGTAAGAAAGATAAACGCCTGGATGATCCATTTTTTATTCAACTTTATTAACAGGAAAATAAAAGCAGTGAAGATCAGGATGATCGCCACCCAGACCACCACATTGCCAGGGTCTTCCGGATTGGAAAATGCCTTTATATCGTTTACCTTAAAAGGTCCGGCAAGAGCCAGCGCGATCAACTGCACAAGAAGAAGCATGAACGCCATGCCAATAAATGGAATATAATCTTTAATTTTCAAAGCGATCACTTCTTATATAGGTGAACTTGCTTTAAAAGTTTGCAAGAAACAAACCTGCAACACATCCGAATTATAGCATAATTCTTAAATTTCCGTAATATATTAACCGCAGATAAACGTGGATGCTTCGCTGCAAATCTGCGTTCATCTGTGTTTATCTGCGGTTTTATTTTTTTATAGATACACCGATGATTTTCGAACTTCACTATAGATCATGCCTGCGTATGTATGCTTTCGATCGTGCACATCATGCCGTTAAATTTGCCTTCTTCGATCCGGGGGGTCAGCCAGCCGGAATGATATTTCGGTCCGACGCCCGGTACGACGAACGGGACGCCCTCATAATGAAATGGCTGCAATGACTCCCTGGCTTTCATATAATAGGGTTTGAAAAACTCCCATGCATTGAATATCTTTACTCCCACAGCCAGGTCGGGAATGATCGCCTTCATACCATTGTTGGCATATATAATAACATCATTTTTATCTGTTACCCATACCCCGGTAACGATCCCCTCCAGGATACTTTCAAAAAATTTCTTGCTCTCTTTTAACTCCTTCTCCATCATGTGTTTATAGAGCGACATCTCAATAGTTATGAACAGATCACGGTCTTTGAATGGTTTGATCAGGTATCCGAATGGCTCGGTTATCTTCGCCCGCTCAAGGATCTTTTCATCGCAGTAAGCCGTCAGAAATATCACAGGGATATCGTACTTTGAATGGATAATGCCTGCGGCTTCGATCCCGTCCATCTTCCCTGCAAGCATTATATCCATCAATATAAGGTCAGGTTTATACTCTCTTGCTTTTTCAACAGCATCTTCGCCCATTGATGCCACTGAAGGGACAACATAACCCTTGTTAATAAGGCTCATGCGGATATCCTCTGCAATAATGCTCTCATCTTCAACGATCATGATCTTGTTTCCTTTCATCATTTCACTTCCTTGAATTTAATGTGGTACTCAATCCCTTTAAACCTGTTCAGAAATAACTCGCCATGGAGCTGGTTCTCTACCAGTATCGCAACCATCCGCAAGCCCCAGGATTCCGTCTTTTTTATATCCATATCTTTTGGCAACCCCACGCCGTTGTCACCCACAATAAGTTCGAAATTGCTGTCACCGGTAGAACGCAGTGATATGCTGATCTCCCCGGACCTGCCTTCCGGAAAGGCGTACTTCAACGAATTGCTGATAAGCTCATTGATGATCAGTCCACACGGGATGGCGGAATTGATCCCAAGGGAGACATTCTCAACATTGATATTCACTTTGATCTTGCCCGGATTTATATCATAGGAACTAAATAACCCGTCCACAAGTTCTTTAAGATATCCACCTACATCGATCCTGGTGATATCTTTTGATTGATAGAGCTTTTCATGGATAAGGGACATGGTGTTGATCCTGTTCTGGCTGTCCTTATACATATCAGCGTATTTTTTCTCTTTAATATTTCCTGACTGCAGCCTTAAGAGGCTTGAGATTATCTGCATGTTGTTCTTGACCCTGTGATGGATCTCCCTCAGCAGTACCTCCTTTTCGTTCAATGAGTTCTTTATCTGCTCTTGCGCCTGCTTTTTCTCAGTTATATCCCTGAAAATACCTGAAAGCCCTATCACATTCCGGTTCGCATCGCGTAAAGGGGATAAGGTCATGCTGACATCTATCCCCTTTCCATCCTTACGCATGAGAATGGTCTCAATTCCGGTAACAGTGCCGCCGGAAATGGCATTTCGAATTATCTGCTCGTTATCAGACTGCAGTTTCTGATCAAATGACATTGGCAGGAATTTCTTTCCGAGGATCTCGTTTTCAGTCCATCCGAAAATCCTCTCTGCGCTCTTATTCCATGATGTCACATTGTTATCGGGGTCAGTTAATATTATGGCATCGTTGGCGCTGTCGAACAGGTTGCGGTACCTCTCCTGCGCCTCATGGACGCGTTTCTCCCCGGCTTTGACCATTGTCTCAAATGGTATATCAATTGAAGTCTTGAACATGCCCATGTAAAAAAAGTATAACCCTGCGGCTTTAAGCAGATGTCCCGGGTATTCATTGAACAGGTATACAAGATCACTGAAAGCTGTCAGGACAAAACCGTATAAAAGGCAAATTAAGATCTTATTCCCGGTTTCATGTATTCTGATAGCATAAAGATAGCTCGTATAAAGGAGTATCATTGAAGTTGTAATAAGCAGAAGCATCTTTTCTCTGGTAGGACTTCCATCAGGGTAAGTGAGCATGGGGAATAATTCCGGATATATCCCTGCGAAAAGGGATATGGACGAAAAAAAGACGACAGCGACCGAAGCTACAAGTACTGGTTTTTTTTGAAGCACCTGAAATGTCTCGTTATTAACGTACGCGCTTGCAAGAAATAGAACTGCCGTGACAATTCGTGCCACACCCCAGAAGAGCTGGGACTTTTGAAGAGAGTTGGGTGTTATGAAATCCGGCATGAATGGATAAGAAAGGATGTGGTAGAGGTCAATAAGCCCGATGATGAAAAAAGCAAGCCCAAGGAATAGTGACTGGTTGTCTGCGTATCTTTTAAATACAAGCCATGTGATCGCAAATATCGAAAAAGTTAGCACAAGAGGCAGCAGCTCGGTTGAAATCTGGAAATAATCACGCAGCAGGGACGTTCCAACCCTTAATGATTCAAGGGCGTAACCTATCAGGAACACAGAGATACCGATAGTCAGTATCATTGCAACATGGTTGGTTTTTGCCATTCAATCCCCTGATATTAACATAATCAATCCCCTGGTATTAACATAATATATGATAATAATTATTATCATTTAAATAAGTTTTCGTCTTAAACCTTATAATAAAGTATTTCTTATGCCCTTCAATATATAGCACGGATGATTATCGGGACTTTAGGACCTGAGGGTTCATACTCGGAAAAGGCTGCTGAACAATGGAATAATGCAGGAAAGCTGCAATACTACGACGATATCCAGGATACCGTGGAGGCACTTTTGAACAATGAAGTGGATTACAGTATCGTGCCTGTGGAGAATTCGCTCGAAGGGTCTATACCGCTTACGCTTGATCTTCTGATGGAACACCAGTTAAAGATAGTTGGCGAGGTGATCGTGCAGATAAGGCACTGCCTGCTATCAAATGGCAGGATTTCTGATATAAAGGTCATAATGTCACATCCCCAGGCTCTGTCCCAGTGCAGGAAGTTCATAAAGAATAATTTCAAAAACGCTGAAGTGCGCCCTGTTTTGAGCACTTCCCTCGCAGCGAAACTGGCTTCAGGGTCAAAGGATATGGCAGCCATAGCGTCCGGGGAATCGGCACAGAGGTATGGATTGAAGATCCTCGAAGAAAACATACAGGACGTTAACGAAAACTATACCCGCTTTATCGTGATCGGGAAAGAAACACCGCCTGCCACGGGAAATGATAAGACCTCTATCATCTTATATCTTCAAAAGAACAGACCCGGCGCGCTCTTTGAGATCCTGGATGAGTTCGCTAAAAAAAATATCGATCTTACAAAAATAGAATCCCGCCCCACAAAAAAGCTTCTTGGGGATTACTTATTCCATATTGATCTTAAGGGGCACATCGAGGACAGGATGATCATAGATACCCTTGAAAAGATAAATGGCAAAGTCGGAATGCTTAAGATACTCGGGTCGTATCCCGCTGCCCGATGAAAAGCTTTATACCTGAAAAACTCATATTTGAGATGCAACTCAAATATGAGTGGTCTTATGGATATATCATCTCTTAAAAAACTTGCACTGCTGGGGGGGCACAATAAGCCTCTGGAAATCTCTTCTGCGGAATTCGCATCTCATATGGAAACAAGTCCCCAGACTGCGGCAAGGAAGCTTAAATGCCTTGAAGATGAAATGCTCATCAAGCGGCAGATACTGCACAGCGGGCAGCTTATCAGTATAACAAAAAACGGGCTTGCAGCGCTGCAGAAAGAGCTTAATGATTATCGGGCGATATTTTCGGGCAATGGACAAAAAAAATTCCTGACAGGAAAGGTAATTACAGGACTGGGAGAAGGGCAGTATTACATATCACTGGAAGGATACAGAAGTCAGTTCATCGAAAAACTCGGATTTACACCTTTTCCCGGGACGTTGAATATCAAACTTGACCCTCACAGTATCGAGATCCGAAAGGGAATAAGCGCAGATATTCACATCTCAGGATTCACGACACAGAACAGGACTTTTGGCAGCGGCTCCTGCTTTAATGTCATGATAGGAGATGTAAGAGGAGCTGTTATTGTTCCTGAGCGCACTCACTATCCTGAAGATATAATTGAAATAATCGCACCTGTGAACCTGAGGGAACATCTCAATATCAGGGACGGCAGCGCTGTTGAAGTGGAGGTAATAAAATGAGTCTTGAAAAAGCTAAAGAAGCTCTGAGAAATGGTAAAATGATACTCCTGTACGATGCAGATGACCGCGAAGGCGAGACCGACCTGGTCATACCTGCGCTCTCTACGACCCCGGCTGATATCGCTCGCATGCGATGCGATGGCGGGGGGCTCATATGCGTTGCAGTTCATGGGGATGCGGCAGACAGACTGGGACTGCCTTTTATGTCAGAGCTTTTAAAAAGCGTTTCATTGAACGGTCATTGCTCGCTGCGCTCACTCGTTGAAAAGAAGGGTGATATTCCTTACGACTCACGCTCATCTTTCTCTTTGTGGGTGAACCACAGGGATACTTTTACCGGCATTACCGATAATGACAGGGCTTTTACTATCAAAAAGGTCGGAGAGACAGTGGAGAAAGTCATGAATGGAGAAAAGCTGGATTTCGGCAGGGAATTCAGGTCTCCGGGTCATGTGGCTCTGCTTCGCGCAGCGTCAGGTCTTCTTGATGAAAGGCGCGGACAGACAGAGCTTTCGATACAGCTTGCACTGATGGCAGGTATTTCTCCTTCAATGGTCGTATGCGAGATGCTGGACAGCTACACTGGAAAAGCCCTGTCCAAAGAGGATGCCAGGAAATATGCGATCAGGCATCAAATGCCATTTATCGAAGGTAGAGACCTGTTATAAGCGCTGATCATCTGACCTTTTCAAGAAATCATTTGCTCAATTCTTTCAGGCGTTTGATGCTTGCCATCATGTCCATTGATTCCTTTTTCTTCTGGTTCTCCAGATATTCGATTATCGCGTCAATGTTCGTCTTGAGCTGATAGATCTTATACGGTCTGCCTTTTCCCGGTTTCTTCTCTTCCCTCTCTGCAATCCATCCAAGTTCCTCAAGTTCACGCATTGCAATGCTCACTTCAGGCTGGCGCAGGTCAGAACCCATCTCAAGGTCCCTGGAAGTAACTTCTTTAACATTTTTCAAATATGTAAGAACTTTTGCTACATTTCTCTTTAATCCCAGATCTATGAGTGTATCAGCGAATTCTTCGTCCGATTTGTCAAGGACATTTACTGAAAGACTTTTCATAACATTTCACCCTGCGATTAAATGTATTCATGGAATATAAATCTTACGTTTTAATATTAACCACATAACAAAAGTTGATGTATAAAAAATACCTCTATGCAATTCGAAAAGCTATTTTATTATAATGATGTTTATGTTGATGATGTGCATTATATATTATTACTTTTTTGGCATTATACCCATATTTCAGTGGGACATGATGCTTTATGCGCCGGCAATCAAAACACATATATCCATTGTTTTCCTTAAGGAACTGGGATTTACATGGACCAGCTAATTTATTTCAATGGGAAATTTGTACCAAAACAAGAGGCAAGAACCTCAGTTTACGACCACGGCTTCTTATACGGCGATGGCGTTTTTGAAGGGATAAGAGCATATAATGGCAGGGTTTTCAGGCTTGATGGACACCTTGACAGGATGTATGACTCTGCAAAAGCAATAGACCTTAAGGTCCCGCTTTCAAAAGAAGAGATGAAAAAAGCTATCATAGAGACCCTGAAGAGGAATGGTCTGAAGGACGCTTATATCCGCCCGATCGTTACAAGGGGCGACGGCGACCTGGGTCTTGACCCCAGAAAATGCCCGGTACCGAACGTGTTTATCATCACGCAGGAATGGGGAGCAATGTACGGCGACCTGTATGAGAAAGGTCTGACCGCTGTTACCGTTGGAATAAGAAGAAATGCCCCGGAGGCTCTTCCCCCCAATATCAAATCTCTGAATTACCTGAACAACATACTTGCAAAGATCGAGGCGAACGTGAAAGGCGGGGATGAAGCGATAATGATGGATGTTCACGGCAACGTATCTGAAGGTTCAGGCGACAATATCTTTGTCGTAAAGAATGGCAAGATCCTTACGCCGCCGACCCTTAACAACCTTCGCGGGATCACGCGCGCCGCAGCAATAGAACTCGCAATAAAAGACAGGATACCGGTATCAGAGACCAATATGGGTCTGTTCGATATCTATACCGCAGATGAGGTTTTTGTCACTGGCACAGCAGCAGAGATAGCCCCTGTGACGAAAGTTGACGGGCGCATTATCGGGGACGGCAAACCCGGTCAGATAACAAGGAAGTTAATGGCAGGATTCAAGGAATTGACCGGAAAAGAAGGCACTCCTATCGTTTAAGCTGTTATCAGGCGTTTACGAAGCCAGCAGGAAATACAGGTTGTTCAGGTTGATGAACACATACATAAATATCATCCCTGCCATTGTATTTTTTGCAAGTCCGTGGCTATTTTCAGGGATATGTGACATCGTGTACATTATGAGTAACACCATTGTCAGTTTGACGGGAACAAACAATTCATTACCATAAAAAGGATTGAGTTCTTTAATTTCAGGATTTTTAAGACCCTGATACGTCAACATAAGATCTGATATCTGCAGTATTGTGAATATAGCTCCAAATAAAAGTATGAATTCTATGTATCTTGACCTGCTGTTGCGGCTGGCGTTGACCTCATGCTTTCCTGCAGTATCTATCCAATCTTTTTTCAAGTTGACCATACGTCACCATCCCATTCTTGAATCTTTATCTACTTAAATTTATCGAAATGTTTATATAATAATTGTAATAATTATTATGATGTGAAAAATCGTGGTTGAGAATTGTTTTTCACCATAAAGGATATAATAACCCTTTACTTACTGTATATGGAGGACTAATTTTGGATAATAAAGAAACGATCCGCTTATTGAATGAAGCCTTTGTCCACGAGATCGAAGCTACTATGATATACGTACGCAATGCCTTCATTATGCCCCAATGCGACCCCAGCAGGGTGACGGAAGCAATAGCTGTAGATGAGATGAGACACATGAACTGGCTTGCTGACCTCATTGTTAAGCGGGGCGGGAAGCCAAGCATGGAGCATAAGGAACTCGATTTCGGAGGGGATGACCTGAAAAGCCAGCTGGAACATCAGGTGGTCCATGAGACAGAGGCTATAGAGATGTATAAAAGGCAGATCGAGCTGATCGATGATGCAGAGATAACTGGTGTGCTGAAGCACATACTGGATGAAGAAAAGCGGCACAGGAAAGAGTTCAGGACGAGATTAGAGAGAAGTTTAATATTACGTGCTGATCATTAAGGCTCAAGATGCCAACCACAGAAGAGATAAAACTCATTATTAAGAAATACGCCCTGCAGAATGCGGTCAAGTATAAAAAGACGCCGCAGGCGGGCGCTGTGATGGGTAAGGTCATGGCGCAGCCTGAGCTTCGCTCGAAAGCTAAAGAAATCACTGTTCTTGTGAATGAAGTCCTCGTGGAAATAGACCAGATGACGCCAGAGGCTCGTGAAGAAGAATTAAATAAGATCGCGCCTGAACTCATTGCAGAACTGAGTGAAAAGAAGGAACCTGAAAAAGGTCTGCCGCCGCTTGAGCTCGACGGACCGCTCGTAATGAGGTTCGCGCCAAACCCGAACGGGCCGCCTACGCTTGGAAGCGCCCGAGGCATCGTTGTGAACTCCGAGTACACGAAAAAATATAAAGGTAAACTTATTATCCGCTTTGATGACACAGACCCTGCGACCAAGCGTCCCATGCTTGAGGCTTATTCGTGGTATCTTGAGGATTGCGAATGGCTGGGGGCTAAGCCTGACGAGGTCGTAATTGCATCTGACAGGATAGAGAGATATTATGATGTCGCTGAACAATTGATAAAAAAGGGCGGAGCATACGTTTGTTTCTGCGAGCAGGAATCATTCAAAGCTTTGAAGGACGCAAAAAAGGCATGCCTGCACAGGGACGAGAAGCCTGAAAAGAACCTTGGGTTCTGGAAAAAGATGCTCGCCGGGGATTATAAAGAGCAGGAGGCGGTGCTGCGCATCAAGACGGATATAGCCCACAAGGACCCCGCGATCAGGGATTGGGTGGCGTTCCGCATCATCAGGACGCCGCATCCCAGAAATGAGGTGGGCGATAAATTCTGCGTCTGGCCTCTTCTTGACTTTGAAGGGGCGGTTGAAGACCATCTTTTAGGTACTACACTCATAATCCGTGGCAAGGACCTGACGGACAGCGAGACGCGCCAGAGATATGTCTATAAATACATGGGCTGGACGTATCCCAGGACGATGCACTGGGGGCGGGTGCAGATACACGAGTTCGGGAAACTGAGCACGAGCGGGATCAAGAAAGCGATAGCTGAAGGGACTTATACCGGCTGGGACGACCCGCGCCTGCCCACAATCCGGGCGATAAAAAGAAGAGGTATACTGCCTGAGGCGCTGCGCAAGTTCATGCTTGACCTGGGCCTGGGGGAGACTGATATCAGCCTCAGTTTAGATACGCTGTACGCTGAGAACCGAAAGATAATCGATCCCATAGCGAACAGGTATTTCTTTGTCTGGGACCCTGTCGAACTGGAAATTGAGGGGGCAGAGCCAAAGATCGCAAAAGCTCCTATTCATCCGACCCGTGGAGGACTCAGGGAGATCCCAGCAGGAACGAAGGTATTGATTACAAGGAATGATACAGATAGTCTCAAAGAAGGTGAGAGGCTGCGTCTTAAAGACCTTTACAATATCGAAGTGACCGGCATCTCGCCTCTCAGGGTGAAGTTCATCGGTACTGATATGGATCTTGTCAAGAAAGAGAAGGCTCGCATCATCCACTGGGTCCCTGTGGATGGACTTAAAGTTAAGGTGTTATCCCCGGATGGCGAATATACGGGCATCGGAGAGCGCGGGATGGAGAAGGAACTGGATAAGGTAGTGCAGTTTGAGAGGTTCGGGTTCGTGAGGATAGACAGCGTGAAAGGGGATGAGGTCGTGGCGTATTTCACGCATAAGTAATTATATAACTCAGTCGAACACCTCCACCCCATGCGCATCATCGCCTTCAAACCCGCCAGTGCCTCCTCTTTTCATTATCCCACTCCCCGGCAGAGCTTCGATACGAATACTTGCAGCTTTTTCGCGCTGTTTTTATTGTGTAAGGCATCTCGTAAAATTAACTCTGAAACGCAGTGAAAAACTCCCTGGAAATAAGAAACCTATCTTAGTCGGCGGCAGCGCAGTTGAATTTTACACATGTGAACAGGCGCAGGTTCTTGCCGGGGTATACTGGGATAAACTGGACATTGAATATCTCAGGGAACGGATGAAAGAGGAGGATTTAGAGATCGAACTGCTCAAAATAGATGCAGAGACCCTCAACTGGATGCCATAAAGCTATGCACGGCTCTGTATAAAGATTATGGGGCCCGGGTCGGGATTCGAACCCGAGTCGTAGGATCCACAGTCCCATAGGATGACCAGCTACCCCACCCAGGCACCTGAAACCCCGTATTTAAATACGGGGTCTACAATGGGGGTAATCCTCCGTAGATGTATCTGCAAGCTATAAAGGTTTTGTTCTAAAAATGTTTTTTGCGATTTCAATAGCATTCTCCGGTCTGGCAGGATATGCCCGCAGCTTAATTTCAGCCATGATCGAATCAGCCGATGAGGCGATTTTGACTGTACCCCCGTATGCCGTCTGCTTATCGAACCTGATATGCAGGACGCATTCATCATCCACCCTGTCATAAAGTTCAGATTGTAATCTCTGGAGGTCTGGTTCAGATAATCCGGATTTCACTATATCTATGAACCTGTTGCAGTCCTTCCCTTTTAAGCGTGCATTCAGAATGGTGATCCGGTTCCCGAAATGACCTTCGGTAGCAATAGTTTCAATTTCATTATCAAAAATAAATAGAGACAGGGCGGTTTTCACCCTGTCCTCGCTTTCGGTTGCACGGGCGATCGCCCGCAATACTATATTATGTATATCTACCATCACTTTCCGGTATTATTATGCGAACGCAGGCTCGGTCTTGTCTTCTCAGTACCTATGCCCTTGCGCCTCTGGCCCCTGCCCTTTCTTCCAGCACTTGTCTTCCCTCTGAAGACACGTCCTTTCTGATCATTTTGTGTGATCCATTTGAGGTTCTTATCGCTCTTTATTACCGGATGGCTTGTGTCCACAAGGATGGTCTCGTACCATTTGTGTCTGCCGTCCTGACCTACCCAGTAGCTGTTCAGCACCTGCATGTTGGGATACCGCCTTGCTGCCCGCTCTTCTCCGATGGACTGGATGCTCTTTCCCGGGGTGATCTTGTTCACACCCATGTGTTTTGTCCTTCTCCCACGGATATATCTTGATTTGCGCCTTCCACCGCGCCTTATTTTCACGCGCGCCACTATTATCCCCTGCTTGGCTTTGTATCCAAGGGACCTTGCGCGGTCAAGCCGCGTCGGGCGTTCGATCCTTACGACCGAAGGTTCTCTTCTCCATAGCTGCATTCGTTCCCACTGGAGCTCGTCCACATAGGATTCGTCGGGTTTTTTCCATGCGTCCCTGATGTACGCGTACATTGATTTCATTGTGTGTTCACCTGCTGTTTTACGGTTCAGCCCTTACGGGCCACATCCCTGCGGGAGTTTATCCCGCCGCTTGCGCCTACAACTATTTCATTGTAATTAAAGATATCCCAGATACGAACGGGTTTTTCTCACCCCAAGGTATATAAAGCTTTAAATACCCTATAAAAAGGGTGACGATTATGACAAAATCTGAAGAATCTATAAAGTCTATAAAAATAGAAAATGTTGTTGCATCAACCGGGATAGGAGTGAAACTTGATCTTAATGAGGTTATAAGGGTACTTGAAGGAGCTGATTATAACAAGGAAAGGTTCCCAGGCGTTGTTTACAGGACAACGAACCCGAAGACCGCAGCGCTCATTTTCGGAAGCGGTAAGATCGTTTGCACGGGTGCAAAGAGCATCGATGACGTGAGCAGCGGGCTCAACAAGGTCTTTGATAAACTAAAAGCAATGGGTATCAGTATCCCGAATAAGCCTGAGATCGTAATACAGAACATCGTGGCGTCTGCTGACCTTCACACCGTGTTGAACCTGAACGCTATCGCTATCGGTCTGGGACTTGAGAATATAGAGTATGAGCCTGAGCAGTTCCCGGGTCTTGTGTACAGGCTATCGACCCCGAAGGTCGTTATGCTGCTTTTCGGTTCAGGCAAGCTCGTTGTGACTGGCGGCAAAAAGCCTGCTGACGCTGAGGCTGCAGTTGAGAAGATAGTTGAAGAACTGGATGGACTTGGGCTGATGTAGCCCTGGTTTTTTTATTTTTGTATAAAAATGAGCAGGAAGCCATATCAGCGCTGGTGCATGATCAAGCCAGGTTTTTGAAGAATGGGACGATTATATTCTCTGGGAAAGTTACGTTAAAGCGCTTCAGTACTGGAGTAAAATGGCATGCCATTTGACATAATACATTTAATTGTGGTGACTTATGCTCTCCGATTCTGAAATTCAAGCTTTGATTGAAGATGTTAAGCCATTATCTTCCAAAGTCCTGAAGGAAATTCAACTTAAAAACAAGGAAAACAGGGCATACAAAGAATACGATCTTGAAGTCAAGTATAATGGAAAGCACAGTCATAAAAATCAAATTGAAAAGGATAAAACGGGGATAATTTAAATACGATACTTAAAAAGAATGGGTCAGGATGGTATTTTACTGATGAAGGGCATACTTTCATGCACCTGTCCTATGATGATGTGGATTTTGAAAGGGGAAAACGAAAAGAGATAATCGACTCGATCCTTAAGACTCATTATTTAGAAAACGATAACGGTGAGCTTAAGTGCCCTGTAGAAGATAATTATTTCGGTGATGCATTTTATACATTCATCCAGGGATTAATTAAAGTAACAGATATTGCTTTTACCAGGAGAGAGCGCATCCTGTCTTTATTTTACGAAGAATTCCAGGGGTACTTAAGAGATATGCTTGGTGACAAGTGTATTTTTGATTATAAAGACCCCATCAAAGATCCCGGTGGGAAATATCCCGTTGACTGCTACGTTAAAAACGATGTGCCGTTATTTATTTTTGGACTATACAACAATGATAAATGCCGTGATTCAACTATCACATGCCTTACATATGAGAAGTGGGGTGTACCTTTCACCTCGATAGCGATATTTGAAAACCAGGAGGATATTAATAAAAGGGTGCTTGCGAGATTCAGCGATGTGATTGAGAAGCAATATTCAAGTCTGACATCAGCTAAGGAAAGATTGCCCGATTATCTCAGGAAAATCTCGGTTTTATCATGAAAAATCAGGAACAGAAGATAAAATAATGGGTATAACATATGCCAGAAAATAGCAAAACCGAAGAATTCCTGAAAAAACTCGCGCCCTGCATCGAGCGCGGGGAGCTTGAGAAGTGCGTGGGGGAGGCGGCGCGGGTGGCGCGGGAGTATGAATAAGAAGGATAGGTTGAATTAGAACATTATATATATGTCAGTTGACATAATATATTTAAATGTGGTGTTCTATGCATTCTGATTTCGGAAATCATTTATTGACGGAACTATGGTTGCACAAAATATGGGACATATATTATTAAAAATGACTGCTATTCACTCAATATGAGACATCAAAAAATAATAGGATGATGAAATGAGAAGAAAAATATTAGACCTCAAGAATAATACACAAGTTGATGTACTAAAAGTCCCATGGTTTCCACAGCAAGAAATTGAGTGGACATGTTTGGTGAACTCAATAAAAATGTGTTTGGAATATATGAAAAACACATATGATAATCCTATTATAAGAGATATTGTACCCAACATGAGTATTGATGAAATAATGAAGATTACTAATACGAGAAGGTTTACTGGAACCAATGTTGATTATCATCTCATTAAAAATCTTAACACCAAAATAGAAGGTATTAAATTCTCACTGGAAGAAGATATAGATTTAAATAAGCTCAACAAGAAACTTGAAAAGGGGATTCCAAGTATTGTATTATATAATTGCCAATTTTTAACTATTGGAATTCGCGGCGCAGGACATGCTGGTGTGGTTATAGGAATAACTGAAAATGATATTATTGTTAATAATCCATGGCTGGGTTCTGAGTATTTTATATCCCATGAAAATTTTGCACCTGCATGGGAGTTGGAGTATAATCAAGCAATACTACTTGAGCCAAATCCTCAAACAAAATTAGGAAGTGAGGGGAAATGATTCAAAATCAGCTTGTGGATTTACCCGTAGATGAAAGAAGTGCCGAGAAAATAGCATATAATTGGATCAGGGGCACAATTGGAAATATACCCCATGTTGGAACTCCTAAAAAATTAGATGATGTCTGGAGCGTCCCCATCCATGTCAATTATCCAAGACTATTCAAAGATATTACAACAGGACGACCACTTAAACTGAGGTTCATGAGGTTCAAGAATATAGGTGAAATCAAAATAGATGCTATTAAAGGTTTAATTGTAGATAAGCCAACCTTTTATCAGGTTCAGCATAAAATAAGTGAGAATCTTACTCTCGTCCAAAAAACTGTGCAGAAAGCTCTTGTGAAAGTGGGAGCAAGTAATTTTTCAGAACTTCCTTTTCCTTCTCATATGCATACACCGCTGCTTGATATCTTATCCTGGCTTCTGGTAAATGATAAGATAAATATATCAGTTGACTTTGAACAAATAAATGAAGAGGAGCGCAAAAAATATCAACAAAACATTGACCTTTTAGTAAAATATGGATTGGTTGAAGCAGAAGGAGACATTGTTATTCCTGGTAATTATTTGATAGAAATAGAATCCAAAGGAAAAAATTATCATGAAAAATTATCAAAAGCTATTTCATTTTTTTTCGAAAAAGGTTACGCAGAAGAAATAGAAAGCATCAATCAAGTAATCGGTCCATATCTAACTTTGTCAAGTATCTGCTATGAGCGATCTTTCGAATACGGTAGTGTTCTGCCCCAAAATTATTCAGAGATCGAATCTGAATTCATGGAGTTATATAGAGCTGAGATAAAGAGGATTAAACTTCCCAGATATTTAGTCCAGCTTGAAGCTGTAAATATACTTGAAAGTAAGACTATAGGTGGTACAGTTTCATGGTCTGCGAATAAAATTTTATTCAACAAAATGTGCTCTGAAAGGGATGTTCTTGAACCTATTGCAGGCTTGATTGAGGGTTAAGAATTGACTATCGACGTATCATATATGCCAGAAAATAGCAAAACCGAAGAATTCCTCAAGAAACTCGCACCCTGCATCGACCGCGGAGAGCTTGAGAAGTGTGTGGAGGAGGCGACGCGGGTGGCGGGGGAGATGGGGATAGTGGCGGAGAAGTTGCTGGATTTATCCTCAGAAGAGGAAATGGATAATAGGTTCACTTATGTACTTGCGCTTGCGGCGGTGCAGGGTTTAAAAGGAGAAGATAAAGCTGATGCATATGTTGATGCGGCACTTGCATCGAGCGAATTAGGATTGAAACAGAAAGAAGAAGAACATTACAAAAAAGCGTTAGAATTTGACCTGAAAAATCCAGAAGCGCACTACAATTATGCAATCCTACTCGAAGAACTTGGTAGGAAAAATGAGGCTGAAGAACATTACAAAAAAGCGTTAGAATTAGACCCGAAAGACCCAGATGTTCACGACAATTATGGAATCTTTTTAGCAAAACAAAGCAGGAAAATTGAAGCTGAAGAATACTTTAGAAAAGCGATAGAATTAGATCCGGAAGATGCAAGGACGCATAGTAATTACGCAAATTTTTTGATACAAAATGGACGGTTCTCGAAGGCTGAGAAAGAGGTAAGAACTGCGCTTTATTTTGAGCCAAATTACCCCTATGCGCTTGGAACTCTGGGCTATATCCTCGCCGATGAAGGCTCATTTGAAGAAGCAATAAAAGAGTATCAAAAAGCATTAAAAAATTCAGCTTTGATGAAACCAGAAGCAACCTCAGCGATTCATAACAAGCTCGGCTGGATATATGCACAATTAAAACAGTATAAGAAAGCTAAGGAAGAATTCAAAAAAGCAGTTGCTTTTGACTTTTTGAATGTGAAAGCAATTCGCAACCTTCGTAAGCTTGGCAAAGTAGAAGCCGAGATAGAAAACTGTAAATTCAAGAAATACCTTGCAGTAAAACTGCTGTTGCTGTTTCTTATCGGATTTTCTTATTATTTATTTTGGATTAACAGGCTTAATGAAGCCATTTTTGTGGCTTACTCAGCTTTTTTAATCGCCATGCTAATCTTTGTTTTTTTCATTCACTATATCAAACGATTTAAAGCAGGCCCATTTGAGTTTGAAAAAAGCCCAGTGCCATGGATTCAAAGAAGATAAAAGCAGACTATAATTCGAGCGCCAACGAGCGCATCCATACTGGACGCTCCATGAAGTGTGCCTCCAGTACGGTACAGATAGGAGAAGGCAATGTGATACTGGACATCTTATGCAGGCATCTAAACCACGGAAAGAGCCTTCGGATGAGGAGATAAGCATTATGATAAATTCGGTCATGAACTATCGGGAACCGCAGATAAACGCAGATGAACGCAGATTAAATGTTTTGTTTTTGGATATTATAGGGATGGCGTTTGAAAAGGAGCGTGAATGGGTTCTAAATCCGTGGAGAATGATGGGTAAAGATAAAAATCAATCTGGAATAAAACGAAACCCACTGGCAATAATAAAGGATAAATTCAGTGCAACTAATCTGCGTTTATCTGCGTTCATCTGCGGTTTAAAATTCGATAATACCAGGCAACAATACATCATTTCGAAATGGACGAAACTTTACAATTCTGAAAAGGATGGTGCTGCGCATGGATGAAAATATCAAAAATCACAAAAAAAGGGAGATTATCGAAGAGACAAAAGAAAAATTAGATCTTAGAGAGCGAGACTTGAAAAATCTGGAAAGGATTAGAAAAGGGCTTTGGAAAAAAGAAAAAACTTAGGTTGTAAGATGTCGCGCACAAAATCTAAAACAGAACTTTTCGGCAAGCATCCGCTGGCTAAAGCAATCGAGCCTGTCATAGAAAAATGGTCACAGGAAAATTATCCCGCAGTCAACGGAAAGCAAATCACCCACGCAACAAGAGAACTGATGGATTACTGGTTCTCGGATATGGCACATGAAGGAGAAGCATTCCACATTTGCCAGAGACGCGCCATAGAGACAATCATCTATTGTTACGAAATACTCAGCATACCGCATGTGGAAGCATTATTTGAGCAGTTCTCTGGAAATATCGTTTATGAGAGGCTGCTTGATTCATTCCTAGGCAAGAAACGGAACGGTAAAAGGCAGCCAATGACAGCAGACTTGAAAAAATCCCTGTTCATGCCCGAAAATATGCGGCAGGTTTTTGATCTGCGGATATTCTCGAAAGAAGATTTGCAGGAAAATACGCCTTTTACAGATTCGCCATTCCTCCTCATAACTAATTGGCATCAACTCATGGATACCTCACGGGAAAAAGAAATTACTCTTGCAGAGGATTTAGGCATTGAGAGCAGGGAAAACACGGTTTCACAGCGCGTTGAGCGCTTCATGGATTTTCTTACATACAATGGCGACCTCATGGTCATTAATGATGAAGCACACCACGTTCATAATGCATCGGATGCTGAGCAAAAGCGCTGGCAGGAATCCATTGAGGAATTACGGGAGAAAATCAAAACGAATAAAGACGCTCTGTTTACACAGCTTGATTTTACTGCAACGCCATTTACTATCAAAGGAAAGAAAAAAGAATTTTTCCCGCATGTTGTCTATGATTATGGTTTAGTCGAAGCCATGCATGCAATGCTGGTAAAACAGCTTTTCATAGAAAAAAGCAGTCTTCTCTCAAATAAGATAGAATCGCTGCCCGAATCTGAAAAACTGATGGTCACAGCCCACAGGGACGAAAACAACAAACCCATTGAGCTTTCAGAAGTCCAGAAGCATATGTTAGATATCGGACTGGCGAAACTTGATGCTCTGCAAGACGATTTTAACAAATTCAAAATAAATAAAAAACCGGTCATGTTCGTAATGGCTGATATGAACGAAGAAGCCAACATGATTGCAAATTATATCAAGCAAAAGACAGATTCAAGCGGAAGATCATTTGGTGATGATTCCAAAGGTGAGCAAGTAGTAACACTGCATATCGGAAAAAAAGATTCACTCTCAGAAGATGATTTTGATACCCTGCGTGATAAAGTATTTTCAAGTGATGACGCTTCGAACCCTGTTAGGGTAATAGTCAGCGTTCTTATGCTGCGAGAAGGATTCGATGTTAAAAACGTATGTGTTCTTGTGGTACTCCGGCGCTCAGATTCAGACCTTTTGACCGAGCAGGTAATTGGAAGAGGCATAAGGCAGATGTTCCCTGAACCTGAATATAAACCCGAAAAAATAGAGAACTATCAGAAAATCAAGAACAAAGAGCCTCTCATCAATTCTTATGACCTTCTTTTCGTTGTCGAACACCCCAAGTATAACGAGATATATACACAGTTAACCGAAGCTGGCGCCGCGATCGCAAGCGGTAATTCCATAGATTTATCTCTGGATACAAAGAGTGTTCTCATCAACATCGATGAAAGCAAGATAAAAGCTCTGGATATGAGCTGGCCAGTCTCATTCGCATATAAAACTGAAGAGGATATTGATTTTTCATATTTCAATGTTTCTGATCTGCCATTTTTTGGGAAACCCTTTGAAGAAATAATGCAGACCCGAATATTGATCACAGATTTCCATCCTGATACAAAATATAGAAGAGAATGGGAGCTTGAAGAATCAAATTTCTCATACAGCGTATTCCTGCGAAACACTGTTAAAGGCATCATCGGTGGGAATCGCAGGTCTGCCTGGCTTACACGTTTTGCGCCCGCTGAAAATGAAACGGGAATAAAAGCATCATGACCCCCACCCTCCCCATCCTCGACAACCACATTCACCTCAACCCATCGGGCAGGTGCCTCGATGCAGTCCGCGAGTTCGCCCGCGCCGGAGGCACCCACTTAGTCCTCGTTTCCCTGCCGCCCTGGTCTCTTGAAATCGAGATTAATGCGCCGGAAGATTACAGGAAGGTGTTCGATAAAGTCCTCAAAATAGCGCGGCGCGCAGAGGAAGCTGAGAAAGTAAAGGTCTTCGTGGTGCTTGGCGTGCACCCCGCTGAACTGACAAAATATTACGGGAGGCTGGGACTGCCGCGCGCTGTTGAGATCATGAAAGGAGGGCTTGAAATAGCGCGCGAATATGTTGAAAAAGGGCTGGCTGTGGGATTAAAGTCCGGGCGCCCCCACTACCCGGTGGAGCCAAAGATATGGGACGCTTCAAACGACATCATGCGCCACAGTTTTGAGCTTGCGCGAGATGCCGGCTGTACTGTGCAACTGCATACAGAAAGCTCAACTGAAGAAGGGCTTGCGGAAATTGCAGGGATCGCCAGAGACGCGGGACTTGCGCCGGAAAAAGTTGTCAAACATTTTGCGCCACCCATGATCAAAATATGTGAGAAACACGGTATTTTCCCGAGCGTGCTGGCAGGCGAGGATGCCATAGAAAAAGCCCTTGCTGAGGGAACGCGCTTCATGATGGAAACCGATTATATAGACGACCTTAAAAGACCGGGTTCAGTACTTGGTCCGAAGACCGTACCAAAGAGGACAAAGCAGCTTATCCCTGAGTGGGGTGAAGATGTGTTCTGGAAGATACACAAAGAAAATCCTGAAAAAGTTTACGGTGTACATATCGATATTTGAGGATCTATTTCATCAGTTCCTCAACCTTTCCGGCTGTCTTTTGGATCTCTGAAATGACTTTCCCCATATCTGCATGCCTGCCTGTCATGGTTATTAACAGCGCGTTATCTCCTGCGCGGACGGAAAATATCCTGTGATTTTTCGATTCTAATATAAGCATATCCACTTTCTCTCCTGAAAGTTCTTCCATTGTCTCATCAGAACGCCTGTAAGCTGCAGCGCTGTATGCTGCAAAGGCATCCTTGCTTACAGATTCTTTTGCCGTACTCGCCATTGTCAGACCGTCAAGCGTAACAATTGCCGAGGTCAGGATATCACCAGTAGAGTTACTGAGTTCCTGAAGCGCACTGAGATATAGTTCAGCTTTTGTCGCCATGGATGTCCCTGTACAGTTTTCTCAACATTCTTGCAAGCATGTAAACAGATATCATCGCAAATACACCGAACAGCGTCTCCACTACTTCACGGATAGAGTAAGGCACGGACCAGCTGATCCTTTCAAGGGGAACATTCATGGAATAATATATTACAATCTCACATATATATACCTGTAGCCCTCAACAAAACGTTCCGGTATTTATTTAGCCATCTTCTTAGAATTAAAACAACTCTATATGATCCGTGATTATCTTACGATCGACGATATAACCACCAGGGGAAAGACCATTCTATGCAGGCTAGACCTGAATTCCCCGATGGACCCAAATGGAACGATCCTGGATGACAGCAGGTTCAGAAGTCACCTTGTCACATTGAAAGAACTTGAAGATTCCAGAGTGGTCATCCTGTCCCACCAGAGTCGCCCTGGAAAAAGTGATTTTACGACCATGGAACCGCATGCAAGGCTGCTTTCAAAATTATCGCGCCGGAACGTGAACTATGTGGACGATATATTTGGTTCCCATGCCATTGAAACTATTAAGAAGATGGACACGGGTGACATCATCCTTCTTGAGAACACCCGCTTCTATTCTGAGGAATCACTTGAGTGTGCACCGAAAGAGCACGCACGGACCCACATGGTAAAACGCCTTGCGCCTCTGTGCGATATTTTCATGAACGATGCATTCTCTGTCTCGCACAGGTCGCATCTGTCTGTTATGGGCTTCACGGAAATACTTCCCAGCATTGCGGGAAGGGCAATGGAAAAAGAGATAGATTCCCTTTCCAGAGGATTGTCCTGCGGTGAGCGACCATGTATATATGTTCTCGGCGGCGCAAAAGTGGATGATTCCATCAAGGTCACTAAGAACGTGCTTGAGAAGGGATGTGCGGACAGGGTTCTTGTCACAGGCGTGGTGGCGAACGTCTTCCTTGCAGCATCTGGCGCAAATATCGGAAGCGCCAACTTGAACTTTATCGAGAAGCAGGGATATCTCGAACAGATAGATATTGCGCGCGACCTGCTGAAACGCTTCAGGAAGTGCATCGGACTGCCGGTCGATGTGGCTCTTAACAAGAACGATGAGCGCGTGGAAGAAAAGGTAAGTAAACTCAATACTGAGCTTCCAATACACGACATCGGCATCGAGACCATGGTGAATTTCTCACGCGAGATCAGCAGCGCAAAAACGGTTGTAATGAACGGACCTGCAGGAGTGTTCGAGAACGAACCGTTCGCTCTCGGGACTAACGAGCTTATCAGAGCGGGAACAAAGTCAGGATTCTCTGTCGTTGGAGGGGGACATATCGCCGCAGCGGCAGAACTGCTTGGAGTTTCAAACAAATTCTCTCACGTAAGCACAGGCGGAGGAGCCTGTATAGATTTCCTTGCAGGTGAAAAACTGCCAGGGATCGAGGCTTTGAAGGACGCTGCCGTGAAGTTCAGGGAAAAATGATGCGAAATCGTCATTTCAGTTCACTTTCCTGAACACCATCTCATCCTTTTTCACATCAACTTCCACAGTGTCGCCTTCTGCGAAATCCTTATTGAGTATCTTCATCGCCAGCGGGTCAAGTATCCTGTGCTGTATCGTCCGCTTGATAGGACGCGCCCCGAACTGCGGGTCATAACCTGCCTTTGCAACGAAATCCCTTGCTTTCTGGGTCAGATCGATAGTGATCTTCCTTTCTGAAAGACGTTTGCTCAGTATCCCGAACTGGATATCCACGATCTTCATTATTTCAGGGAGTTTAAGCGAGTGGAAAATTATTATCTCATCAAGCCTGTTAAGGAACTCGGGTTTGAACTGGCTGTGCACAAGTTCCATCACTTTTTCTTTCATCTCTTCTTCCCTGTCGCCAAACTCGAATATCCACTGGCTCCCGATGTTGGATGTCATTATGATAACGGTGTTCTTGAAATCCACTGTGCGCCCGTGCCCATCCGTGAGCCTGCCGTCGTCGAGTATCTGGAGCAGGAGGTTAAAGATATCGGGATGCGCTTTCTCGATCTCATCGAACAGGATGACAGCATACGGGCGCCGCCTCACAGCCTCAGTGAGCTGCCCTCCCTCCTCGTAGCCAACATATCCCGGCGGCGCGCCTATGAGCCTTGCTGCTGTGTGCTTTTCCATGTATTCGCTCATGTCAATTCGTATCATCGCAGCCTCGTCATCGAACAGGAACTCTGCAAGCGCCCGCCCGAGTTCCGTTTTCCCGACGCCCGTCGGACCGAGGAACATGAACGAACCGATAGGGCGGTTCGGGTCAGATATCCCTGCGCGCCCGCGCCTGACAGCGTTCGCCACTGCGATAACTGCTTCTTCCTGCCCCACAACGCGCTGCTTTATGCGTTCTTCCATGTGCACGAGCTTTTGCATCTCGCCTTCCAGCATCCTGCTCACGGGGACATGTGTCCACCTTGACACCACCTCTGCGATATCCTCCTCGTCCACTTCCTCTTTGAGCATCTTCTGGTCTTTCTGGAGTTCGACCAGTTTCTTGTTTTCAGAATCAAGCTGTTTTTGCAGGTTTATCAAAACGCCGTACCTGAGTTCGGATGCTTTTTCAAGCGCCCCCTCCAGTTCTGCCTTTTCAGAATCCATGCGTGTTTTTTCGATATCGCCCTTTATCCTGCGTATCTTCTGGATGGCATCCTTTTCAAGCTGCCAGTGTGCTTTCATCGAGCTGCTTTTTTCTTTGAGATCAGAGAGTTCTTTATCTATTTTTTCAAGGCGTTCTTTGGAATATTCATCCTTTTCTTTTTTCACAGCCTGTTTCTCGATCTCAAGCTGTCTTATCTTCCTCTCGATGTCATCAAGCTCAGACGGCATGCTGTCGATCTCTATCCTGAGCTTTGAGGCTGCTTCGTCGATGAGGTCGATGGCTTTGTCAGGAAGGAAGCGGTCTGTAATATAGCGGTGAGAGAGCACGGCGGCAGCAATTATCGCCGCGTCCTGTATCCGCACGCCGTGATGAACTTCGTATTTTTCCTTGAGACCGCGCAGGATGGATATGGTCTCGTCCACAGTTGGCTCTCCCACGAGCACGGGCTGGAAACGGCGCTCAAGCGCCGCGTCCTTTTCGATGTATTTGCGGTACTCGTTAAGCGTCGTTGCGCCCACGCAGCGCAGGTCTCCCCTTGCAAGCGCAGGTTTCAGGAGATTCGAGGCGTCGATAGCGCCTTCTGCCGCCCCTGCGCCAACAACGGTATGAAGTTCGTCAATGAAAAGAATGACTCTCCCTTCCGAATCCTGCACTTCTTTTATCACAGCCTTGAGGCGCTCCTCGAACTCGCCCCTGAACTTGGTTCCAGCCACAAGCGCGCCCATGTCAAGCGCCACAACTTTTTTGTCTTTGATGGGCTCGGGCACGTCCCCGATGAATATGCGAAGCGCCAGCCCTTCAACTATTGCAGTTTTTCCCACTCCGGGTTCGCCTATTAGCACCGGATTGTTCTTGGTGCGGCGCGAGAGAACCTGAAGCACGCGCCGGATCTCGTTGTCCCGCCCGATGACGGGGTCGAGCTTGCCGCGGGAGGCAAGTTCTGTGAGGTCGCGCCCGTATTTTTTGAGAGCTTCGTATTTTGCCTCAGGATTCTGGTCTGTGACGCGGGATGAGCCTCTTACTTCCTTAAGTGTTTTCATGAGAGCATCCTTTGAAGCGCCGTTCCCTTTAAGGATGCGCTCCGAGATGCCGTTTTTCTCATCAGCGATAGCAAGAAGGAGATGTTCGCTGCTGAGATATTCATCGCGCAGGTTCTTCATCTCGGAAAATGCAGCATCGACGACATTGTTCAACCTTGTGGAGACGTAAACCTGACCCGCACCGGCGCCTTCCACGCGCGGGAGCTTGTCTATTTCCTCTTCAAGAGATGATGTTATTCCTGCAACGTTGGCGCCGAGCTTCTGGAGAAGCTGGAGCGTTAAACCTTCCTTCTGGTTAATGAGGGCGAGGAGCAGGTGCTCTACTTCGATCTGCTGCTGGTTCCTGTCAAGTGCTATGCTTTGCGCTTCCTGGAATGCTTCCTGGGCTTTTATGGTGAAACGGTCGAATCTGATTGGCATGTTAGTTGTATCTCCCTGAGGTTTCAATTGGTGGAGGAGGGATTAAAAGGTTGCCTTTGAAAATAACGAAATAATTCGTGATGATTTGATACAATATCAACAAGAATTTAATCATTTAACTGATGTAAGATTATAGAAAAATCAGTTGAGAGTAGTGCCGAATTTTTCACCCTGAAAGATTCTTCTTTTTCCAATCTGATCTTTTTATTCCTGTATGCTAAAAATACCCCTGTGTCAGCGAACACAGACATTTTCAATCCTCTGTGTAGATATACTCGTCCACTTTGCTGGCATCGGTTTTAACCCCCCAGTCGATAGGCGGCTTCATCGCAGGGTCTTTTTCAAGCGGTGGTAATTTTTCTGATTCGAGAAGTTCATTCTCATGCCGCAATGCAAGCCGGGTTATTGTATCGATCAGCTTCGGGAGGAGAGCATCGCGGAGCGCGGCGAGGGTGCAGGATTGGTTTTATGCTGCAAATCTTTATAATGAATGGGTGTAAAAAAGTGGTCGTGTTCGGATGGCTGATCTTCAAAGGACGAGAAAAAGCCGGTTTTGATATAAAGGGCAGTTCTTCGGTAGCAAGTCGGTTCTTGCAGGTATAATGACCTCAGCCTCAAACCCATTTCTCTGGCTCGGCGTCTTTGTGCCTGGTCACTGGATGGCAGATGCAGCCTGGTACTCACTTGTTTCAGGCTCTTTCAGCCGTGGACGGGATCTAATGCCTGAATGACTTTATAGTTTTTACGAATCCGTAATGTAAAATTTAAAATAGTTATCATCATTAGTATGATAAAATATAAATGGATGTACTGACAATTTAACATAAAATGGATCTCAAAAAGATAGATTTAAATATATTAAAAGTAGTAATATTTGAGATCGCAAGAAATGACGGAGCCACTTTCGATAATATAGCGAAAAAGAACAAATTTGAGCCCGAATTATTTAAAGAACATATTCTTTTTTTAGAAAATCTGGGTTTGCTTGAATCACAAAATATTGTTATTAAGTTCTCTGTCGGCGAGGAGCTTTTGCCCCTTAAATTCAAACAGAACGTTGAAACTTTACAGAAGATCGCCAGCATACTTGATAATAAAGAGTTGTCCAAATTTCTCGATACTCAATTTCATAAAGATAATATAAATGGTTATTGCAAGAATCTAATTAATTCCATGAACGAACATGCCCTTTATCCATTGCCAGATGCTGAATATATGGAGTACGCTATGAAAAATTCGCCATCGAGCGTTCGATATTTTCTGGTAGATAACGATATTAATACATTAAAGTCCTTTTATCAGCGATGTATCTCATCAACAAACGAAAAAATGCAGGATAGGAAAAAACTGGAATTAATGGAAAAATGCCATATGTATCTCATATGGGAGAACGTGATCTTTGGAAAGATCCAGGATGATAAACGCAATAATATCATTCTTGAGCCGGTGTCCTATTTTACAGGATATTTGCCGATAGCGAAGAAATCTTTTGATAAATTACTGGAACTGTATAAAATGGTGGAACAAGAGCCGCCGGAAAAAAAGTCAAAGTTCAAGAAATACCTCATATCTATGGTTTCCAGTAAATTAAGTATCTTTGGTTTTTTCTAAATTAAACGAAAAGCTGAAATGCTTGTAGTCCTATTTAGCCGGATTGTCTGGTGATAATACGTGAAAGTACTTGTAAGCGACCCGATAGCAGAACAGGGTATCGAGATATTAAAGAATGATGTAGATGTGGATATAGCAACGGGTCTTGAACCTTCGGAATTGATAAAGCGCATTGGGAATTACGAAGCGCTTATCGTTCGCAGCGAGACGCAGGTGACAAAAGAGGTCATTAATGCAGGTAAGAAGCTCAAGATCATAGGACGCGCTGGTGTGGGCGTGGACAATATCGATGTAAATGCTGCAACTGAGCGCGGTATTATCGTTGTCAACGCGCCGGAAGGGAACACCATTTCAGCCGCCGAGCATACGATAGCCATGATGATGTCAATGTCCAGGAACATACCTCAGGCGAACGCGTCGCTAAAAAGCAGGAAGTGGGACAGGAAGAAGTTCATGGGTGTCGAGGTCAGGGGCAAAACGCTCGGAGTTGTCGGACTTGGCAGGATAGGTTCAGAAGTTGCAAAGCGGGCGCTGGGGATGGAGATGATAATACTTGCCTACGACCCGTTCATATCAGCGGAAAGGGCAAAAGACCTGGGCGTAGAACTCACAACTGTCGAAGACATAGTAAGGCGCGCGGATTATATTACTGTGCATACACCGCTTACCAAAGAGACAAAAGACCTCATCAGCACCAGGGAATTCGCGATAATGAAGAGAGGGGCGCGACTCATCAACTGCGCAAGGGGAGGCATCATTAACGAGGAGGCGCTGGCAAAGGCTGTCAAAGACGGGATAGTCGGCGGTGCTGCTATCGATGTTTTCACGAAGGAACCACCATTTGAGAACCCCCTCATCGAACTTGACCGCGTCATCATGACCCCGCATCTGGGCGCTTCGACCGAGGAAGCGCAGATAAATGTCGCAGTCACGGTCGCAGAGCAGATAGTCAACGCCCTTAAGGGACTGCCTGTAAAGAACGCAATAAACATGCCTTATGTAAAAGCCGAAATCATGCAGATACTTGAACCGTATTTCCCGCTTGCAGAGAAAATGGGAAAACTGGGAACCCAGCTTATCGGCAATTATGAAACTATAGAAATTTCCTATTGCGGCGAGATCGCTGACCAGAGCGTTGCTCCTGTAACTCTTGCGGTATTGAAAGGTCTGCTTGAACCCATGCTCGGCGCGGGTGTGAATTATGTTAATGCGCCAACCATCGCAAAAGAAAGGAAATTGAAGGTGGTCGAGAGCAAATCAAAGACCGTTGTGGGCTATCCCAGCCAGATATCCATAAAATTGAGCAAGAAAGGCGAGAGCCGGGTAATCAGCGGTACTGTTATTGGAAAGGAACCGCGCATCGTGCAGATAGACGAATATCTGATTGATGTTATCCCGTCTGGCTTCATGATATTGACAAGAATAGAAGACCGCCCCAATATCATAGGTCCGTGCTGCATGATCCTTGGAAAGAACGATATCAATATCGCAGGGATGCAGGTCGGGAGGATTAAGGCTGGGGGCGAAGCGATAATGGTGCTGAATATTGACAGCGAAGTGGATAACAGGATACTGGATGAGATAAAAGCGGTTGATGGGATAATAGATGCAAAGCTTGTGATTCTATGAAGAAAATGCAAATTGAGATATTCACGTCTGTAGGTTCGGTTGCGCTATTGATCATTTTAATAGCAGCTTCAAGGCTTAGCCTGCAGTCGCCTGGATATGGCTATATAGCCGCTGTGCTGCTTTATGTGCTTATAATGTCCATTGCGGGATTGAAGCTTGCAGAAATGCCGGAGAAATAAAACCCGATAATGAAGAACCCGTCTCATCCCTTATATCTGCTGCAGAGTCGTAAGAATCCGGCAAAAGAAACAGCCGCAGGATGTGTATGCATGTAGCTTGCCAGGGTATTGTGTTCCATAAGCCCGTCTTTTCCATCGATTATACCTTTTCCTCGCTTCAATCTATATGCAAACCTGGCATCCCTGTCGCATTCCGTGACCGAATAATGGAACTCATGACCCCTGATCATGGTTCCTTTTTTCGCAAGCGGAGAATCAGATACGACCTGCGCCTCTGTATAACCCAGCCCCTGCAGCTTATCCGTCATCCTTGAACCTGCCCCAAGAATGGCTGCCATCCGGTATGCCCTGTCCGTTGTGAGCGTTTCATTCAGATACATAAGCGCCCCGCATTCGCCATATATCGGCATCCCGTCATCTGCTGCTTTTTTTATCTGATCGCGGGTTCTTGAGGATTCAAGCTCTTTTGCATAGAGTTCGGGATACCCGCCGCCAAGATAAAGACCGTCCACCTGCGGCAGGTCATCGCTGATGGGGCTGAAAAAAACAAGGTCTGCTCCCTGTCTCTTGAGAGAATCCAGCGAATCCTGATAATAAAAACAGAATGCGCTGTCCTGCGCGATACCTACCCTGACATTTAAGGTCTCCTCAGGTTCCTTGAGTTCAACACAGGGGGAAGTATATGCATTTGCTATGTTATTTACCGCTTCCATGTCGATATGTTTTTCAATGAACTCTGAAAGCAATTCCGCGTTAAGGCTATTCTCAGAAGCCATATGAAGCCCAAGATGACGCGACGGGATAAAGATGTCCTTGTTTTTCGGGAGCGCCCCAATGACCGGGATGTTTATCCCTGCTCCGCTAAGTGAATCCCTGACAAGTCTCACATGCTTTTCACTACCCATATTATTGAGAATTATCCCCTGGATATTGACAGTATCAAACTCTGAGAAACCTTTCACCACAGCCGCAATGCTTCTCGATACTCCGCGCGCATCGACAACAAGAAGCACAGGCACATCCAGTATCTTGGCGACATGAGCTGTGCTTGCGATCTCTGTCGCATCAAGTCCGTCATAAAGCCCCATCACGCCCTCTATCACGCAGAATTCTGCATCCGCGGATGCGCGTGTGAAAGTCTCAACAACTCCATTCTCACCCATAATGTAGCTATCCAGGTTCCTGGAAGCTCTGCCACAAATCTGCGTGTGGTGACCCGGGTCGATGAAGTCAGGTCCCACCTTGAAGGGCTGGACGCTGTATTTCCTGCGAAGCGCTGCCATGATGCCTGAGGCTACTGTGGTTTTACCGACGCCGCTGCCTGTGCCTGCGATAAGAATTGCCGGGGTACTTGTAATGAGTTGTCACCGCCTCATATGTAAGTCCCTTGCTTCTTCATTTGTAATTCTTCTTACTCCCGATCTTTTTCTTGATTTCAGGTTCATTAAGATAATTGCATCTTTATTTCGGGCTATTTTTGTAGTTGAAGCCTCTCCAAGCATGGTGAATATCAATTCCAGGTCATTCATATGATCCCTGAGGTTCTGCTGCTCCAATCCTTTTAGTTTCTTGTATTCACCTGGCGTTAAGCCAAATGCGGCTTTAGATATCTCAGAAGTTAAAATGGAATATTCATTTTTTGTTTTGATCCCTCTTTTATCCCATTCGTCAGTAAGCTCATCCCTTATCGCTATTCCTCTTACTCTTTTTTCAATCCAGTCATCAGAGTAGCCTTTCAATTGATATATCTCTTTCATCCGTTTTTGCGCAAGTTCAGGGTCTTCTATTTCCTGCACCCGTTCATAGCCGACTTTAGCAAGCCATCTTTTGAAGGGCTCGGCTTTTGGGGATGGAATGGACTGGATTATCCTGAACATGGATTCGGTATTGGCGCAGTCTGTAAGCCTCATTTTACCATCTTCTGCCTGCAAAGTCAACTGTACGATTTTATCGTACGGTTCAAAACCTTCTTCCGAAAGATTTGATTTTAAATCAGACCAATATCTTCTGGGTATGGAGCTGTCTGTCAAAATCCCAACAACATCAACAACTGAAAAAAACCACTGTTCGTCATGCCATGTTCTTCTTATTTTAGTTCCTTCAAAAACAACAAGCGCATCTTTTGAATCCATGTTATTCAATCCAATCATCTGAATTTTCTAATTATCTCTTTAACTAATTTCTAACTAATTTTTAACTATATTTTATGCATGCGTAGGTTTATTTTTAATTGTTTTGTCTTCCAATTAACTATTCAATTAACTAATTATGCTCATTTAATTGGGCGCGCCCAATTCAGAAAATGGGCGCGCCCGTTTAATTGGGCAATTTAACATATCTCATAATATGCGCCACGTCCTTTTCCCTGTTGTTTTAGAGTTTTCTCACTAATAAGTTTTCGAATTAGCCTTTTTGCCTGATATCTATTAACACCACAGATTACTCTTGCCTCTTCATTTGTAATTCGCTTATTAGTTTTAAGGTGATTTTTCAGTAGTTGAAGTTTTTGCTCCTCTGAAAGCCCCTTTATTCGTGTGTATCTCTCTTTTTCCCCTATGGAAGAGAGTGTCTCATTAGAAAGCTGATAGTAGGTTCCTCTTCCTGCGCCAACACGTTCAATGAAAACACCTTCCATTGAACTTAATATTTCAGAGGTCTCTCTTTGAGTCCGCTGTAGTATTTCAGAGGCTTCGCCGGTTGAGATTTTGTCATTCCTTCTTAAATGATGCAGCACTATTAATTCTTCAAGCTTCCAACCGTGACCCTCTCTTGCTTTTCTCCCCACAAATTTCGCCATTGCTTCGTCAAAAGCGCCATTTCTGATTATCACCTGAACCGCACCCAAAATTTCCGGATACTCGGGGGGTAATTTCCCATAGGAAAGAAGTCTGCGATACATCCTGTCCACCCCCAAACCTCCGCGGTTTACCGCCCCGATGTGCTGGAATATTTCAGCCAGAAGCGGGTTGCGTCTCACTGGTGGATGCGTCAAAATGTTATTTGGAGTTACGCCGCCTATGAAAGAACCGGGGTTTGAAATCTCAATTCGATCAGAAAACACTCTTACATAGATTGAATCAGGAAGAGTATAGTCCCTATGAACAACAGCGTTTAACAGGGCTTCCCTTACAACATCTTCTGGAAAGCTGGGTACAGGAGTTTCAAGAAAAGCATCTTTGATCGTGTAAACCTGATTATAAGGTTCGATAAGGCTCCATATCTTTTCTATTGTTTTAAGAAGAGGCATCTTCATGTACACACTCTGGACAGGGTCAACATCGCTCTTTTCAAATCTGAAATAGATTATCTCATTTTGCGGCAGGAATTTCTTCAATACCTGTTCTTTTGCAAGTAAAAACAGCCCTGCGATTGTAGGACGATCAGTACCTTCAATTTTCCGGATTATCCCAAGAGATTTTAATAGGTCTACATCTTTTAGGTCTAGAATTTCCGACTTTGGATTGTATCTTTCAAGCCAGTTCCTAAGTCTTGATATCTCAAGTGGATCTAATGAGTCGATTTTTTCCTCTTCAATTAATTGTTGGATTGCTTCTTCGTCATCGCTTTCCAATAATTCAAATACTTTATTTATATGTTTTTTACTAACATACACATTCCCTTTTCCATATTCGTTAAGGAATCTTTCATAAGAATTAATAAATCTACCAACAGATTGTTTGAAGGCAAAAAAACTGCTTTCAAGCCTCTTTAATAACATTGTTTTCATGAAGTGTCTCATGTTTTTCTGAGACAATTCTTCTGGCTGTGTCACTCCTTCCTTAAGATATAGAAGCGGAGTATATCTTGCATATTTAAATTCCTTTATGATCAATTCCAGAGTATTGGTAAAAATCTTATCTAATTTAACATCAAAATTATATACAATTGCTTCGGGGTCGCCAACTTCCGGGAATTTCAATCCTTGCTTTTTAAGGTCATTCCCATAATACTTTACAATGTTACTCCTTGTTCTCCGTACCATTAAATAGTTCAATACATTTTGGCGAATATCTTCTGCATTTTCCTTTATTATTTTTAAATATTCGTCTTTATCTTTTTGTCTGTCTAATCCTTTTAACCTGTTCTGGAGTTTCATAAAATATTTCTCCATATCCCTTACTTTCGGATTAGGCAAAGTCGATTTATGGGCATTTTGGAATAATTTTATCTGGCTGAGAATATCCAGAGGAGTATTATTAAGTGGTGTTGCAGAGACAAGAATAACTCTCTTGCCCCTGCATATCTGGAACAATTTTTCATACATCTGCGTCGTTTCGGTTCTAAATCGATGAGCTTCGTCGATAAACACATTTTTATATTTATCAGTCCCTCTCCCGATCAATTTATCCAACTTTCCTATTGATTCAAAATCAGTTTGCCGAACTCCAAAATCTGAGAAAACATTAAGCCATGAACCCGGATTATCTTTTTCGAGAAGAACTGGCGGTGCAATTACCAGATTTCTGCCGTCTAACTGTTGAGCAAGCATTGCTGAAATGTATGTTTTCCCTAAACCGACAACATCGGATATGAAAACGCCGCCATACTCTTCAAGCTTCATTTTTGCGTCTGTTACGGCATCTTTTTGATATTCTAAATCCATGAAATTCTCAGGAACATAATCTTTAAAGAGTTCCTCTTTATCCAGATTGATTTTTTCCTTAAGATACTCATAAAGGAATTTTAAATATAATTCATACGGAGTGATAGAATCATTTAACCATGTCTTTTCTTTAATGATTTCAACATAATTTTCAGAAACATCAACGGAATTCTCCCACAATTCATCAAATTTCTTCAGAGCAAAATCATAATCTGACCTGTTTTTTAATTCGACATTAAACTCAATATTATCTCTTAAACCTGCCTTTGAAAAGTTGCTTGACCCGGTTATTACTCTTCCTGCATCTCTATCTCCTTCTTTAAAGGTCATAATATATAACTTGGCATGAATAGTTTCAGCAGGAAAAACCCGGATTTTTAATTTTCCAGATTTGAGCCAATCTATAAATTTCTTAATACCCTCTTCGACTTCAAATGAATCTTTTGAGGTCTCCATTTCATTTACAACTTGATTTGAGAACTCATCCTTTGTTTCTTTATGAGATAAAAACGAAGTTTGCAGATTCTCTTTTTTTGCTGTCTGAATAAGATCAAATGTTTCTTTATTGGTACTTATTCCGATCAATATCCTGATATTTTCAGTTTTTTCAAGTGATTTATAGAGAGAATGAAAACCGCTTGTATAAAAGTATCCAACCAAACAATCAAAAAATCGAGTATCATTGATAAGAGTGGCAAATCTGTTTAATAGATTCTTGTCCCCCTCATTTGTTATGAATGTAAGATCAGAAGTCATTGAAAACCAATTTTTTCTCGTATGTTTTCATTAATAGCTGAAATTGCCTTTTTTTTTGATTTTTGATGATTCATAAATTTCCAAAAATCTGCGTTCATCTGCGTTTATCTGCGGTTTTATTTCTTCTTATACACATTCAATCCAATTTTTACCGCTTCCTTCCCCGGAACGGGCTGATTACCTTCGCTTGAGGCGATAATAATCGTTTTCCCTGATGCTGAAGGTCCGAAATCTTTTGATAAATCCACTTTGATCGTTAAGATATTCCCCTCAATTAACATTTCTACGTTCTTCATACTTTTATCTCTCCTTCTTTATTGTTTGTTTTTTGCATCACCATTTATGTCCACCTATTTCCTTATTAGGGTAACTTACACAGCACTTCATGACCCATAAAACCATATTTATATAGCGTAGGTAGGGCTAAAACCTTTTGCTTTTCCCCTGAGATACCGCTCTTTTTCGCTAAATATGCATCCGCAGTACTTCTGCATATAAAGTTCAAGTGCTTTTGCGATCTCGCGTGATTCCCCATAACCTTCTCTGAAGTCCTCGTAATAGAACCTGACGCCATTCTCATTCGCGATCTTATTTCCTACCTCCACAAGCATATCATGCTTCTGGTACGGGGATATCAACAGGGTGGTTGTGAAAGCATCGAACCCCAGGCGAACTGCGGTCTTTGAGGTTTCAGAGAGCCGCAGCGTATAGCAGAACCTGCACCTGTCTTCTGCATCGAGGGCGCCACGAAGATAGTTCTCGATGTCATAATCATCTTTATATATCACTCTCGCTGCTTTCATTTCTGCATACTTTTCAAGCGCTACCTTACGGCTCTTATACTCTTGATATGGGTGAATATTGGGGTTGTAAAAGAAACCTGTAACCTCGTGCCCTTCTTCTTCCAGCCGTTTATGAGGGTATGTAAAACACGGCGCACAGCAGATGTGGGTAAGGATTCGCATATATCAGACTGTGCATGGCTTATATTAACTCTTATGCAAATTCAAAAAAAAAAATAGAAAATAAAAAAAATTCAGGTAAGCGTATCAACGCTTACATCGGAAAATGATAGATCCAGACTTGCCTCATTGAACATGGCATCCATATCTGCGAGTTCGTTGCCTGTATCTAACACTTCAGTTTCTGTAACCGGGCTTGATGGTTGGGATGTTGGCGCAGGCGTTGCAGGTGCTACAGGCGTCTTTGAGGACGTCTCAGGTCCCTTTTTGCCCACGCAACCCAGCGCTGCTGCCGCCAGCACAATTACCAGCAGGATATATACTGCTTTCATTTAGTCCACCTTCTTCTTCCATTCACCTGATGCAGTGAATGCCTTTTCAGTGTGATATGTTCCCTTGCCTACAAGAACTGCTGAACCTGTGCCCTCGGCTGTCAGGGTGATGTTATCTCCGTATATCTCGACTCTGATAGCAGAACCTGATACGGTGGCTGAACCCAATCCCCTATATTTTATATCTCCATTAGGTAGTGTTTCTTTTGTTCCAGTCCCGTCTACTGTTACATCAGCATTGCTTGAGACTATCAGGGAGGCATTTCCTGAAACGGTCAGGGTCACGGTCACATTTCCTTTGATGCGCGCGATTCCAGTCCCGCTGGCTTCCAGCTTGCCCGTCCCTCTATCCACCACTACTCTTCCGGGGATTATTTTTTTTGCTTCCTTGAAGAATTCGCGGAACTGCTCGCCTGCGCTCCTGAGCTTTGTGGTCGTATCCTTTTGTGAAGTGGCAGCCTGCTGCAGGAAAGCCCTAGCTTCGTCTATGCTTGTTACCAGACCATTGCTGTCAAACCCGCTGTGGGTTGTGTACATGGTAACCTCGTTCTGGTGATTCGTCTTTGCTTCGCCCACAATAGAATCAAAGGTTGACGCATATTCCTTGAGATTTGTTACGTCCTTGCCCTGTTCCTCCAGTTTCTGAATCAGGGTGCTCATTCTCGTGGAGGCGTTGTCAACCTTCATAATGAACTGGTCAATTTTGTGGTTGATGATCAAACCTGCATAATAGCGGGCCTCAAGGTTCATTTTTATCATCAGATCATCAAGTTGACGCGCTGCATCTGCCAGCTCGTTTGGGGTTGTCGCACCCTCCACTTTCGTCTTTATGTCATTCAGCTGGGTTATATGCGTATCGATATTAGCAACGGCATCGAATGGTATGAAATCCTTTTCAGGGTTTATCTTGGTTTTCAGCACCTCAAGATGGGTTACAACATAGTCTATGGATCTTAGCAGATAGTCCCTGGTCTTGTTGGTCAGTTCATCCCGGCTAAGGTTTGTTCTTCCGGTCTTAAATTTATCTTTGGCTGCGATGAACTTTGTCTTTGAATCCAGATATTTCTGTTTTGCAGCATCGTATTTAGTCTTAAGTTCCTGGTATTGTTCTTTCGTCCTGTCGTAATTTTCTTTTGGGGATTCAGCCGCAGCTATTCCCGAAAACAGGCTCAATATAAAAAAAGCCGCTACAAGCGACGTTAATAATTTGAGCCATTGTTTATTTTTCATATATGTTCCTCCGTCTATATCTTAGATCAACCGCATTGTGCGATTGCTTACCCAATACTATAATTGTGGAATTGATAAATATACTTTTATGTTGCAGATAAATCAAGGTTTTTTAAGGTTGATAATCCTTTACAAACCTTTATCATCCCTCTTTCAAGTTTAGAAAAACTATATATACAGTTCTTTAAAATTAGAAAGCATATGGTCAATCTATTGAAGGGGACATTAATTCTTCTGTTAATCAGCTTTCTTATTGGCTCCGGGCAGGCTGCGGCGGTACATGGTGTCATTTATAGCTGGTCTGATTTTGAAAAGCCCCTCAAGAATGCAATAGTAGAGATCAACTCCATACCCGTGCAGTCTAAAGTCGCAACGGACGGTACTTATTCTTTTGAAGATCTTCAACCCGGGAACTATACGATGAGGGCAAAATACTACAGGAACAATATCCTGGAATACAGTGCTGAAGAGGTTGTCCAGATAGTTGACATAGAAGGGAATTTCAATATCGATATACTCCTTTTCCCGCCTACGGATTCCGAGATCGAATATCTCGGGGACATGAACCTCACAGGGGACATTGATATAAAGAACGATGTTCCTTCGAATACATATCTATGGGTTGCCGGCATCATGATAATATTATCTTCTGTTCTGATTATTTTATGGATCAGGAAGAAAAAGACAACATCGAGCGGACAGGTCATATATGATTCTCCCGTGCAGCAACCTGGAAAAATCCCTGATATCCCGGAAAAAGAAATTCCCGAGGACCTTCAAAATCTCTATGCCCTCATTATTAAAAAAGGCGGCAGGGTGACACAGAAAGACTTGAGGGGAGAAATGAAATGCTCGGAAGCAAAGGTCAGCCTGATGCTGGATGACCTGGAAGACAGGGGTTATATCAAGAAAATTAAAAAAGGTCGTTCTAACATCATAATCGCAGACATATGAAAATCGGAAAATTGAAATTGCACGGCGCTCTCGTTCTTGCCCCTATGTCAGGCGTGACCAACCTGCCGTTAAGACTGCTGTGCAAAAAGTACGGCGCCTCCCTGGTTTATTCAGAGATGATATCCAGCGAAGCGATAGCGCGGGAAAACCCGAAAAGCATAGCTCTTGGCATGATCGCGGCGCAGGAGCGGCCGGTAGGGATCCAGTTGATGGGTTCAGACCCTGATACACTGCAAAGATCGGCGCTGATACTTGAAAGATTATATGAGCCCGATATCATCGACCTGAATTTTGGCTGTCCGGCTCAGGATGTCGTCAGGAGCGGATGCGGCTGTGCGCTGCTTAAGAACACCGGCATTATCAGGGATATCATTGAACGGCTCACAGGCTCGCTGGATGTGCCTGTTACAGCAAAGATGAGGATACTGGACAGCCCTGACAGCACTGTTGAAATTGCGCGGACTATCGAGAAAGCCGGCGCCGCTGCGATTACAGTACACGGAAGGACGCAGAAGCAGGGTTATTCTGGAAAGGTAAACCTGGATACCATAAGAGCAGTAAAGAGCGCCATTTCCATCCCCGTTATCACGAACGGGGATATAAGGGATGAAAAGACAGCAAGTCATGTGCTTGAATATACGCAATGCGACGGGCTCATGATCGGTCGTGCCGCGGTTGGCGATCCATACATATTCCGAAGGATTTCGCATTATATCGAAACCGGGGAGATGCTGCCCCACAGGACGTTCGATGAACGGCTGGATGATTTTTTTGAGTACGCGAAGTTGTGCCGCAGATATGAAATGCTTGCATACAGCGACCTTAAGCTAAAAGCGCAGAGGTTCCTTAAGAACAGGGCGGACATAAAATCAGTACGTGAACGGGTAAATGGGGCTATGGATATTGATTCTATAATGAATATCATGGAGGAAGTAAGAGCCGCTAAAGGAACCCTTCAAGTTGTTTGCTGAGGAGACATCATATATCCCCCGAATCCTATCGCCCAGAGCAGGATTGGGTATGCTATCATCCTCTCCCGCTCCTGCGAATAATAACACCCCGGCACCTTCACTGAGTTCGCCGCTGGCACGGCGTATGAAGGGGTTCCATTGAGGGAAACTGGCAAAATCGGTGAGCAGGTGCCAGATGCGATCAGGAGGGGCGGTTATTGAGATTTCGGTGAGAAGTTCTTTCATGGGATCTGGTCTTTTAATGGTAACTCGAAACTTGCGATTTTTTGCTTTAATTTATTATTAATTTCACCCCATAAATCTTTTAACTTCCAATCTTCTTTAACAGTTTTTATAATCCCTTCTTGTGTAGCAACTATCTTGAGAAATAATTCAATTGAATTATCAAAATGATGTATCGCCAGAAACCTATCCAGTTCTGTATTCTTATTAGAGTGCTGGACTCCATGACTAAACAATCTTTTTGAGAATAATAGCCTTCTTAGAGTTATTTCATCCATTCAATAACCTTAAACAACGCATACTTTATTAAAACTGCGTATATTTTTGTAATACGCATGTTTAAGAAAGATAGCCCAGCCCGACTCATGAAAATAATAAGCCAATAGCCAGGACAGAAGATAAACCCCGCCCAAGCGCGCCCGCCAGCCGCGCATCCCAATCCCCCCTCACCCGACGGCGCGCCCCGAAGCATGAGGAGGCGACCCTGCGAACCGCACAGCTCAGCGGCTTTTTTGTTTTCAATTTCAATCTTTGAGGATAGCATCTTTTGCTTTTATAATAGTCCAGTCTTTCTTTTCAATGTCTTCAATAAGATCTCTTAGTTCCTCATTTGTAAGAATCTTTTTCAATTTCAATGCTCTCAAAATATCCTCTAAATCCAGAAAATCCACTTTATTTATTTTACAATATTTTTTTACAGCTTTGTTATTCGTTATCAAAAATCCTTTTCTTGATCTGCATAACGCAATCAATTGGCACTCACCCTCATGCAAGTCGTCTTCATTTTCCAGTAAATTCCTGAAAGATTTGAATTCATCTTCCGACAGGATAACGATTTCAACTTCGGTAAGAATATCATCCAGGTAAGGATACCCGGCTCGTTTAGCGCGTGCAAGTTCTTCATAGATGGATTGTGAAATATTTATTTCCTGGAATAGCGTTTTTAGATACTTGATACCCCCGACTTTTACAAAAGCACTTAGAATATCTGAGTCTATGAAAAACATCAAATAATCCCAAGCTTTTTTAGTTTGGCATCCATCTCTTTAGTGGACTTGCCCTCAGTTTCTCTAATTATTCCCCTTGCTGCCATAACCTCTTTAAACTCTATCGTTGTAAAACCGGAAAGTTCAGCAGCCCTTGCAATCGAAATTCTCCCTTTAAGATAGAGTTCTATTGCCAGGGAACTTTTCAATTCTGCTTTTGTATTCAATAATGTTCTGAAAGCATCTCTGAGTAAATCCGATTTTGAATGGTAATATCCTTTTTTTACAAGAATATCAACCTCTTCATTTATATTTTCAGGAACGTCTAATGCTTCCATTTCATTCATCCATTTACTATTGAATTCAAGACTTTAAATAGCTTTTCGCATCCCCCAATTCGGACGGCGCGCCCCGGACCATGGGAAGGCGACCCTGCGAACTGCGCGGCGTCGCAGCTTTTTTGTTTTCAAAGGTCTGAAGCTTCTCACATAATAACGATGCGCAAATTCTGTTAAGAGTGATCATGTGATGGAACGCGGATCGCGCGGATGACACGGATGCGCAAGGATCCCTCATCCTCTGTAAGGTGCTTCTGTTTACGTCTTTTTCCCATATAAAGGAAGATGTATTATCCTCATTTTTTCCTTCCAAGGTTTATAGCCGTCTCCAAGTCTATGATTTTGATCAATTTTTTGATGGGCGAAAAATGACGGGTATCGTCTGTGAGAACATTGGTTGTATTTCCAACTATGCCAGTTGCTGCTATAAGCGAATCAGCAGTGGGAATGTCATATTTCAAGCGTAATTCTCCAGCTTGCATCGCGATTGTGCGGGTCACATTTATAAAAATCAATCTGGAAGATAATAGTTCTTGCCTGATTTTTCGCATTCGTTCTACATCTCTCATACCCAGTCTTTTGGTTAATTCTGTAAGGGAGATAACTGAGCATATTGTCTCGATATCGCCATCACTTATTGCGCCAGCCAAGTCGAGATAAGAATCATCGTTCAAAAGTCTCCCCAGGTGCATCGTATCTATTAAAATCCTGTTCATCAGATCACTTCTTTTTCTTCAAGTTCTTCTTATAATCCTTTTCTATTTGCCTCTCCCTCTCTTTTTCTATCTCCTCATCGCGCTGTCTGTCTTCTATTATTTCTTTTGCCAAAGTTTCCGCATCAAGCTCAGGCCATGACCCGCAAAGTGATCTCAGGTCCGTGGGAGGCAGCATCTTGATATAACCTGGTTCCTCCATAAATACAATCTTCCTGCCTTTAATAAGCCCGTACTTTTTTCTGAGTCTTGCAGGTATGATAACCTGTCCTTTTGTGCTCATTGTTGCTGTTTCTATATCTTCCATGTCTTACACTCACTTACTACGTAAGCTTTTAAGAATATATATGTTTTCATATCCTGACCGGTGAAAGCATCTTAATAGATGCGCACGGATCCGTGAAAACAGGCAAACGGAATAATTCAGTAAGCATATTGGGGATGAAAAAGATCACTCCGCCCGCAGCGCCTCCACAGGGTCAAGCCTTGCAGCCTTATTCGCCGGATACACTCCAGCTATAGTGGTCGTCAGCATCCCGAAGACCAGCCCTATTGCAAGTGAAGTCCACTTGATAGCCATCGGGAAATCCCCAAGCGATGATATCAGCATCGCTATCCCGGCGCCAATAGTCACACCGATCAACCCGCTCACCAAGCCCAGAAGCCCGGACTCAAGCATGAATATCAACTGAATATCCTGCTTCGTGGCTCCGACCGCCTTCATCACTCCGATCTCCTTTATCCGCTCTGTCACTGTGAGCATCATTACGTTCACAATGCCTACGCCCCCCACCACAAGGGCTATCGCGCCAATGCCGCCGAGTGCGTATTTTATCATCGTCAGCACCTGGGCTATTCCTTCGAGCATGGATTTCATCATAAAGACCGTGTACGCCTCATCTTTATGCAGCCTTCTTAAGGCTTCATCCACCCTGTTTGAAGTTGCCTCTATCTCATCCTGGGATTCCACTGTCACAAGTATCTGGGAATATGAATATGTCTTTGCATCAAGCAGGTCTTTCAATGACTGGTGCGTGGTGAATATCTCCATGTTCGAATTACCCCCGAATGCAGAGGTCTGCTCCTTTTCGCCGAGTATCCCCACTATCGTATAATCCCTGCTCACATCATTATTTTTATTCTTAATAGTCAGGCGCATGCCAGGATTCAGGGGCATCTTGAACATATTATCTGCGATGTCACTGCCTATCACGATCGCGCTCCTGTCAGAATCCATGAGAAAGCGCCCCCTGTCGATCAGGTCTGAAATGCCCTGTTCTTTTCCCGGCGCTACAGCCGTTAATGAGATGGAGCGTTCCTCATCCCTGAAAATTACTGACATCCCCGCACCATTGCGGGGTGATACTGTTTTTACACCGACCGTATTCTCAAGGGCATGCACGTCCTTATCATCGAATTCAGCGGGCTTCATATAAATTGACCCCCCCGGCCCAAAGTTCGCGCCGCCCGGAAAAACCGTTATCACGTCAAGGTCCAATCCTTTAAATGCCATGCCAACCCCTTCCTGCAGTCCCTCGCCCACCGAGAGCATAACAACGATGGCGATAACCCCTATTATTATCCCCAGGCTTGACATCAGGGTCTTGAACTTATTGCTTCGAAAGCTGAGTGAGACCTGTTCCAGGGCATCTATCAGCTTCATCCTGATTTCGCTCTCCTTCGCCTCATGTAAACAAAGAACCCTCCGAAAAGGACAAGCGCGGCGCCAAGTATTACAAGAACTGGCAGGATGGAGCTGTTACCGCTTTCTGTTCGCACATTTTTTGAACCGTCAAGCGCCACAGACATCGGATCAGTTTCATGCCAGTTGTTCCCGTTCTTGAACCTGAGGCTGAAACTGACGTTGTCAGGATTTCCAGACTTCAGGTCGAACTTGACCGTAAAAAGCTCATCCGATTCCATCGTTCCGATGAAATACGTAGCAGGCTCGAACGTGACATTGCCCGATGGAATGACTGTCACAGCCTGAAGTGTGTTCGACCTGGTGTTCGCTATATTGAGGATGACCTTTCCCGCATTTGCTATTGGCTTCTCCGAGAGTGCTGTCTCAATAGATGAAGAGTCCACTCTTATCGGTATCTTCAGGTTCAGGCTGTAGAGGCGCGCGCTTCCCATGAGAGCAAAATCCAGGAAATAGGTGCCGTCAGGTGTATTATCCCTGACCTTTATTGTATATGGAAGTTCCAGGGAGTCCCCCGGTCCTATGATGCCCGGATTATAGTAGGGTTCGCTTGTCACATCAATAAACTCGTTTCCCAGGAGTTCCGCCGACTGTACCTGCGCGTTCATACTGTAATCCCTGCCGTCTATTTTTATCGTGTATGCAGTGGCGCTGTTCTTTATCGTAAGCGTTACAGTGCCAGTATCTTCTGCCATGAAAACATCGGGGTTCAGCGCATATTTTTCAAGCCTGACCGTTCCTTTGTTGTCCACCACATCGCTGCCCACTTCGATGTCGAATTCCTTTTTGGTGAATGAACCATCCACCCTGTAGCCTATCTCGATCTTATTTGTGCCAACAAATGCGTTCTTATCAACATGGACTGAAAATTTATAGATTATCTTATCATTTTTTCTTATGGTCCCTGGATATTTAATGGCGCTATCTCCTGATTTTATTGAGAAAGGATATTTCGGGACAAACTCGATGGACACTGCGCTTATGTCGTTATCCCCCACGTTCTCCAGCTGGACCCACACGCCAAAATCAGAATCCGGGCTCACAGGGTAGGGATCGTATTTTATGAGGCTTATCTTCAGCGAGTTATCATAAAGCGCAGCCTGCGAAGCGCCTGAAAAAAATAAAATTATGAAAAGCCCTGTCAATAATTTACCGTACATATTTTATCAACTCCGGGATCGTTGGTTTTTTCCCGTACATCAGCAGGCTCGCCCTGAATATCCGAACTGCCAATTCCAGGACAACGAGAATGGAAACGGTCAAAATAAGGAGGCTCAGAACCACTTCGTAATACTGCGCACCGCCAGTGGAGATACGCATTATCATCGTAATTGGAGACGTGAGCGGGAAGTAGCTGAAGATCATAGTGATAATTGAGTCCGGTTTTGAGAGTATGAGTTGAGACATCATAAGCGGCATCGCGCCGGTTATCGTAAATATCCCCGCTATCTGCTGACCCTCGCGCGAAGTGGTGGCAACTGCTCCAACTCCTGCCATTATGCATGCAAAGACAAGGTAGCCTAATATGAAATAGCCTGATGCGAATATCAACAGCGGGATAGAAATACTGATACCTTTCAGAAGTAATGCCACAGGACCGGATGATAGAACTGCGATACTTATTGCCTGCCATATGAGCACCTGGGTCAGCCCCACAGCTCCAAGCCCGAATATCTTGCCGGTTAGCAATTCACGGTGCGAGACCGATGACAGCAGTATTTCCATGACCCTGTTCTCCTTTTCCTCAACAACGCCCTGCAGGAGATAATTCGATGAAGTGAAGATGGAGAGCATGAAAAAGATTGCAAATGCAAAGGAAACAAGAAGCCTTGATATATCTTCCTTACCGCTTTCCCCTTTTTCGTTCAGCGTGAAATATTCGCTCTGGATAGGGTTTTTTACCCTTTCCACCAGGTCTTTATTATCCCCTTTCAGGAGATTGTCAAGCAGGAAGGTCCTTATTTCCCCTTCAATTGACCCCAGTGTTCTGCTTTTTTTAGAAAATATGTATATCTTCCCTGTTGATCTATAATCCGCAGGTATGACAAAGAAATGAGTTATCTTTCCGTTAAGAAGGTCATTTTTTGCATGCTCTTCCCCTGCATACCTGGTAAAATTTCCCTCGAACGTGCCTGTTTTATCGACATAGCCTATCGTGATATCCTGGGGACCAATGCCGCTGGCACCTAATAATATCGGTAAACCAATTATAGCGAACATGATCAGTGGAAGCCCAAAGGTCATAAACAGGAATTGCTTCCTTCGAACATTGTACGCAAATTCGTGTTTTGCGATCGTGATCCACTTCGTCATGCTTCCACCACCTTTATGAATATCTCGTTCAGGGACGGGGATGAGACCTCGAACCTGCTGATCCTCACATCTCTTGCTAGGGCTTTCAGGACTTCCTGCGTATCTGCGCCGTCTTCAAGGATCAATTCTGCATAATTACCTGATAGGTTTGATCTCTTAACTCCATGTATATTTTTCAATTCACCTTCGAACTCAAGAAAAACCGTGTTTTTCCCGAACCTGGATTTTATTTCACCAACGCTGCCGTACAATACCCCGCCGCCCCTGTGCATCATGAAAATCCTGCCGCACATGCGCTCTACCTGATCCATCATGTGAGTGCTGATAAGTATGGTCTTACCCTCTTTTCCGAGTTCAAGTATCATCTCTTTCACAAGTTTCATGTTCACGGGATCAAGACCTGAGAAAGGTTCGTCCAGAATTATGAGATGAGGGTCGTGGCAAATAGCAGCGATGAGCTGTATCTTCTGCTGCATGCCCTTGCTCAACTCTGAGAGCTTTTTGTCCTTATGCTGGAGCATCTCCATCCGCTCAAGAAGCTCAAGCGCCCTCTTCTTGCTCTGGCTGTTCTTCAGCGCGCCAAGGTAAAGAAGAGAGTCAATTACCGTAAGCCTGCGGTACAATCCACGCTCTTCGGGGAGGTAGCCTATTATGTCCTTTGTCTCTTCCGGCTGCCCGCTGCCCAGTATCTTTATCTCACCGGAATCCGGTCTGATTATATCAAGGAGCATGCGGATGATCGTTGTCTTTCCTGCCCCGTTGGGTCCTATGAGCCCGAATATCTCACCCGGCGCGATATCAAAAGAAATGCCTTTTACTACTGGCTGCCCGTTAAACGATTTTGAAACGTTTAATACTTCAACTGTTTTTTCCATCTTCGATCCTTCCGTCCTTCAGTTTTATTATCCTGCCGCAGTTCTGCGCCAGTCCCTCGTCATGTGTGACCATCAAAATTGTTCTTCCTTCTGTATGAAGTTTGTTGAATATCTGCATGATCTCCTGTCCGGTCTTTGAGTCAAGGTTCCCGGTGGGTTCATCTGCAAGCAGTATCTCAGGGTCGTTCACAAGCGCCCGCGCGATGGCGACCCGCTGGCGCTGCCCTCCTGAAAGCTCAGGTGGTTTGTGATCTGCCCGGTCGCCAAGACCGAGCAGATCGAGCAGCTCTCTTGCTCTTTTGAGCCTCTGCTGCCTGGGAATGTCCTGGTATATCATCGGCATCTCCACGTTCTTTTGCGCGGTCAGGCGGGATATAAGGTTAAATGTCTGGAATATGAATCCGAGCTTTTTCCCGCGGATGCGCGCAAGTTCAAGGTCTGAGAGAAGAGATGTGTCCCTGTCGCCCAGGATTATTTTACCGGTTGAGGGGCGGTCAAGGCAGCCGATGAGGTTCATGAGCGTGCTTTTGCCGCTGCCTGATGGACCCATTATTGCTGCGAACTCGCCTTCCTGGACTTCGAGATTTATATCATACAGTACAGGCACTTCGAGTTTACCGAGATGGTAAGACTTGGATACGTTTTCGATCTTCAATACAGTTCTCATAGGATGCCCATGCTCCGGAGGCTCAGTGCCATGGATATCACACCCAACGCAAGCGGGATTAGTGCCACAGCAGCTGATTTAGCAGGCGTGAACTTCTGCGCGCTTTGCAGACCGAAGAAGAGGAGTACAGTGAACCAGATCTGCATGAGCAATCCGATTATGGTCGAGATAAGAAAACTGGGAGTATTATAGAATTCTTTTGCTGCCATCGGATTTGTTCTGGATATCGTGATGGTCACAGGGTCTGAGACAGAAAGCAATAGCAGTGCAATTATACCCCCAAAAATAAGGGGGATCATACTGTAACCTACGATCGTCATCATCTGGGGAGAGAACTTGCCTTCTCCTCCAAGAGCCATTGAGATCAAATGAATTATTCCAGTTCCGATAAGCCATATTATGAAAGCTCCCAGCAACCCGCCCACAACGGCAGATATCGCTATTATCGACCCCATCGAAGAGGGCATGTTCTCAAACCCCTCATAAATATATGTGACCTTGTAAGACTGCACATACCCTGCAAGTGCGCTCAAGACTGCATATAGTCCCACGATCATAACAGCTTCTTCGATCAGCGGCTCTTGCGCTATGTTCTTCATCGTCTCTTTCGGGTTATTTATTATTCCGGTTATTTTTTCTGCAAATTTCATAATCCACCTCTTCAGTATCTTATTTCACCACACTCAATCTTCGAATAAGAAGACCTCCTCTATTCTGGAGTGCAATATCTTAGATATATCGTATGCAAGTTTTAATGAGGGATTATATTTTCCCTTCTCCAAAAAGACTATCGTCTCTCTTCTTACACCAACTAATTTGGCAAGCTCTTCCTGCGTCATATCGTATCTTGCTCTCAGTTCTTTAATCCTGGTTTTCATCTGCCCCCTTCTCATATTTTTGATATGTCCAGTAAAATTTTGAATACAGCAAAGAACACAAAGATTTGATCCCCTTTGTTTCTAATTATTCTCATTATATTCGCCTTTTTTATAATACCAGTCATATATCAAAAAAGGAAGCAATCCGACAAAGAAGATAAACGAAGCCACATCCCAGTAGTTTGCATTCTTAATTTCCGGGATAATGTTGCCAAAAGCCATAAGGAAAAGCAAAGCGATCAATGTGGCAAAATATGCTTTGGATGCCGCTTTTTCTCGGGCGAACCATAAATGCTGGGCACCTCCCGTATAATCCGGGGAAGGAGTTAATGATGGAGATAATTTCAGCATTCTTAGGAGTTCGAATATTCCAACAATATACAAAAGTGACAAAAGGGCATAGAATCCCGCTTTTTCCCTGACCCTTATGGACCGCTCGTCTTCTATTAATTCCTGTTTTGGTTTGGAAGCCACCTGTATAACGATAATAAATCCAATCAATCCGCTAAGAATTAAAATGAATCCAAAAATCGATATCGTTTGAAAGTAATTAAAAATAATTATTCCGATCAGAATAGCACTCAGAGTGAACCCAATGAATCGAATAATATCCTTGTCTGTTCTGAATTTCATTACACGTCACCCTTTCGATCTAAAAAATAAATCATAATACTCCACGAATATATTCCGATGAGAGGAAGCACAAATCCCATTAAACTGAAGTTAATATTCAATTGCAGGAGACTATTGATCAGACTTAAGACAAGTATACATCCGATAAGTATTATGAATGCATACAAACCTGCTTTTTCTGCAATTCTTTTTGTCCTCTCGTCTGCAATGACCCCCGATTTTGGTTTTGACATATTGTAAAAAGTAACTGGAAGAAGACTTAACCCGAAAGTGACAGCAAAAAGCGCGCTCCTGTCATAGAACGGATTTCCGTCTGAAATATTCTGGCGCATTACAAAGAGCCCAAATATGACCATGATTGAACATATTCCGATCGTACCGAGGGAGAGCAAATATCCCTTATCTTTTTTTATCATCAAATCTTTTTCACTCCATAATGTTTGTTATTTATAACATTATGTTGTGTATATCTAACATTATAATATATAAAACTTTCTTTTTTGTTAGAAATATATAACTTCGGGTCACATTTTGAACCTTAATATTGCCGGCATTATCCGCAGCTATGACACTGAAAATCTTGTTATAGCCTAAACTTATACTCTACAACGGAAAATTAGATATACAACATATACTCTATAATGGAATTAATGTTAGAAGAGATAATAATCCAGAATCCGTGGTGGAAAACAAAAAGGGTCAGTGAGTCAAAACTGGGCAAAATAAAGCGGTCAGAATTTGATTTGCTCAAAGAAGAGCTTGAAGACAAAAAGATCACCTGCCTTTTAGGACCAAGGAGGTCTGGCAAAACAACGCTGATGTACGAGTTGGTAGAACATCTGCTCAGAAACGGCATCAGTGAAAAAAATATATTTTTCATCTCCTTTGACAATCCCAGGATACGACTGAGTTTGCAGCATAATTTCGATGAAACTATCAGGGAATTCTCAAATATCATGATCCGGGAGCCCATAGACAGGTTGACCGGCAACGCATATGTTTTCCTGGACGAGATCCATAAGCTTGATGACTGGGGTAACATGATCAAATACTGGCAGGATCTGGGGTTAAAAATAAAATTCATCGTCTCAGGTTCGTCTTCACTGAGGATTTTAAAAGGCAGTGGTGAAAGCCTGCTCGGACGGATAAATTTTCATTTAATATTGCCCCTTAAATTCTCAGAGTTCACAGGTAAGGCAGTGAGAGCGGATTTTCGAAATTACAATGACATTAAGAAAGCACACGATGAATTGCTCCTGGAAAAACAGGAATTGCTGATAAAGCTTGATGAATACATTTTAAAAGGAGGTTTCCCGGAAGTTTTTGACATAACGGATATTGAAAGAGTTTACGAAGTTTTAAAACAATATAAAACCCTCACAATAAACAGGGATATTCTGGATTTAAAGAATATAAAAGAACCAAGAATTTTGAGTGATTTAGCAGACCTTCTCTCTGATCATATGGCACAGAGAATAAGTTATTCTGCTTTTGCTGATATACTTGATGTTAAAGTGGATACGGTTAAAAATTATATCACCTATCTCGAAGAGTGTTTTTTGATATATACTGCTTATCTGTACTCAAAGAAACAGGTGATCTCTACACGAAAGGAAAAGAAACTGTTTTTTATTGATTGCGGTCTTAGAAATTCCCTGCTTTTGAAAGAAATAGACAATCTGGAAAAAACAAAGATTGTGGAGAATATTATTTTCTTCCACATACTTTCCTTAAAAAAAAGAGAGTTATTCCCCAGGATATTTTACTGGCTGGATAAGGCAAGAAATGAAGTTGATATTGTGATCTCTTTTAAAAATGAGGTAATTCCAATCGAAGTCAAATATTCAGATAATATAGGGAGAAAAGATATCAAGGGTTTAATAAAATTCTGCGAAGAATTTAAAGCCCGCGGGCTTGTCATAACAAAGGACCTTCTGAAAAACGAGGGGAACATTATGTTCATACCGGCATGGCTTTTTTTAACAATAATTTAGTCTCATGATCCAACCCCTCGTCTCCCTTCGCGGTACTTCTCAAGTACAAGAAGCCCGTATCCATAAAGGAATATCAGCATTCCGGCAGTTGCCTGGATCATTATCCCCCCGCCGCGTTCCTGCGGAATAAAGATATCCAGCCAGTAAAGGATCGACCCTATGACCATAAGGTCTAAAATGCGCCGCGCCTGGGTTTTTTCAAGGGTGCGCAGTTGTTTTATCAGGACGTAGGCGATGTAAACGAGGGCAAAAACCATCAAAACCATTATGCCTAAAAATACTTCAACCGTTCCTATAATCATTCTACCACCTGTTATTCAGAGACTTTCTCCAATATCTGTTCTATATTATCAACTTTTCTTTCGAGCCTTTTCATGGATTCTTCTAATAGCACCATTTTTGTGTGGACATCCATAGCCGCTTTTGAATCCGGGATATCTTGATCAGGATAACGTTTAGCTACAGCTATCAGGTATAGCACTACCAGAATGGGTAACAGAATAAACGGGATAAACCCCAGAAACGGGGCAAAATCTTGAATCCATGATGGCATATCTTCATTCCAGAATGTGAAAATGAAGTTTAATATGATCGTAATTCCAGAGGCTGCGACAATTGCTTTTATTAAGAGCATCTCTTCTTTTGAACGATTTCCCATTTGATTTACCTCAGTCTGATACCTTTTCAAGTATCTCTTTTATTCTATCTACTTTTTTCTCTATAACCTGTATTCTCTGCATCATGAGTTCTACATTTTTCAGTATCTCGTCATTGCCGATTGACTGTCTTTTCCCTATAGTGTCAATTAACCTGTTTGCGAAATTACTGATTCCATCTATTATGATATAGCCCACTGCGATTAATAGTGCAAAAAAAAAGAATGATCCAATCAGTGGTCCTATCTCGATTCCAAACCTGCTAAGAAGCAAAATCGCAATAATAGATATAATTGCAATCAATAACCCAGTTATCTTGTCTATTTTCATTTCTCATTCCTCCTTTAATTTCTGAATTTCATCAAGGCTCACGACCAGCTCAAATGGTACAGCCCTGTAATACCTCCGGAAATACGGTGGCTTCTGCGACACTTCGCTCCTTCCTTTCACAAGTCCATTCCTCTCGAACTGCTTCAGGTATATGTTCACAAGCGAGCGCGATATGCCCAGTTCCTCAGAAATCTCCCTTGCATACTTCTCCTGCTTTGCTATCGCCCTGAGGATGCAGAGTCGCTGCTCGTTACCAAGGAATCCGAGGAGCTTTGCAAGTTCGTGGGCAGAGCTGATCGTGAACTTTAACATGTGTTTAATATTATTTACACATAATGAGATAAGCTTTTCGATAGAAAGGCATTATTTCAGCTTCTGTCTTTTCTGTCAGTTGCTTTAGTTAATCGTTCCTCTATAGTAGTTGAAAAGCCGATTTTTCATTCTTTTTTCCATTTCTTTTCACTCCTCATTGCGCATAATCCCTGCCAAACAGCCAGAACTCCAATAATCCCCAAAATCAATTCAAACCCGGGCGCCTCCGGACGTTCCTGCGCCGCTGGCGAAGAAGATGCATCTTGGGCATGTTCTGCTAAGGCTTCAACCGTAATCACCCTGACTGTATCGGGTAATCGTATCTCTCTTCTTTGCAAAGCGTCATCAAACCGACCTCTGTCTGCCTTAACCACAAACAATTCAACTGTGTTATTATATACATTGATGTTTGAATTTGCTGGTATGCCTGAAGCACCGACAGAAGAAGATGCCTCTGCTTGATCCCTTTGGAGGTTAGCCAGCGACACATTTGCGGTGCGCACCTCAACAATGTCAGCTAACTCTGCGTGCTGCTTCATGTAGGGTTTGATTATCTCCTCACCATCGCGAGTAAACTGCACAACAAGCCGGAATTCCGGAGTGTGTTCAACCCAAAGTCCGGCAAATGTTCCGGTCTCATTCTTGCTCAGTTCAGCATCCAGTTTCCCTGCAATATCTTGAAGTTGGAATCGGCGGAGAGCTTCCTCAGTACTGACATTATTATTTAATGCATATCCCTGTGCGTCATACAACAGTGCATCCTTATCATCTAATGCAGGTTTTCCACCACTATCCTGCCCATGGACATTCACAACTGTAAATGCCCACGCCAGTACTAAAACTGATATAAGGATAATTGAATAAATATATTTAAAATATTTATGCATTTGTTTCATTTTCATCATATTTATATTTCCACCTTACTTCTTTAATCTCCGCCACACAGCCAGGACTCCAATAATCCAGAAAAACATCTCAAATCCAGGCGCTGCCTGTGGGTTTGTGGGAGCCACAGCCGTTGGCAGCGTTCTTTCGGATGTCGGCGTTTCTGTCCCTGCGATCGGCGCCGGTTCTGCGGCTTCTATCCTGCTGATGAATTTATCAATACTGGTTCTTTTTCCGTTTCTCTCTATTACTTCCCCATACTCTATGTCATATTTACCCTGGAACAATCCTGCAACCGAATAATTATTGCCAGCCCTCTTTAAGAAAACCAGCATACTCTCGTTTTTTGAGAATTCGGGCATATCTTCCACCCAGACACCATCACCATCAACATTTCCACCCTCAGTAATTATTGTCAGCGTTCCACCCGCGCCACCCTTAATATACCTGTCCACAGCGAGTGTGGTATAAGTGTAGATCATCGTCCTGTCAGCGCCCCGCCTGCTCTCAACTTCCTTAACTTGCCCTGTAAGGATAACATCAGCCTGTCCGGTAAGGTCTTCGATGCTCATTTCTACCATTAATGCCTTGGCAGATGGTGAGATAGCCAGCAGCGCGGCAATGAGGATCATGACTGCTGCTGTTATCTGTTTCCAGTCGCTGTCAGCCATTTTTCCTCCTCTTATGATAATCCCACATAGCAAGCAGAACGATCACAAAGATGCACCCAAGAAGGAACATCAGCCCGGGATGCGCCGAAACTGTGTCTGCGATATTAGAGAACACATCCGGCGCCCCCCCTTTGACCGCGCCAACTTCAGGCATCAAAGGCGTCGGCGCAGGAGTAGGCGCTGCTGCGGCTGTTGACTGGACACTTACGGCAGAGGTCTGGTTCATCTCCTCGATCGCCATCATACCGCGTTTTACTGACTCGTTCACCGCTTCAGGCGCGGCTGCAATGTTCATTTGATCGGCGGCATCTTTAATATCATAACTGTAACTTGATTTTTCCATCCACGGCGGCGCGCCATATCTAAATAATAAGAACTCAATGATGCTTGAAGCCAACACCGCAGCCAGCACAACTCCCACATATTTCCTGAGAATATCCGTAATAGACTTCCTGTCGGTCTTTTCAGGCACGATAACGATGAGCTTTCGGACAGGCGCATATATCCTGACTTCCCTGCCCTTCTCGCTGTATTTTATCTTCTCCACCCTGATGAGCCCCACGCTTTCCAGGTTCTCAAGGTTATAGACGATGGTCGTGAGAGGAGTCTGAAGGCGCTCCGCGATATCTGAAGCAGAGAGCGGCGCATCTGCAAGGAGTTCGATTATCTTCCGCACCGTGTCGTTTGAGATGACCTGCGTTATCTTCTTTGATTCCTCGCCAAGGGGGAGGATGAGGAGCTTTTCGTCGCCCTGCGGCGCATCATTTTCTGGCATCTGGTTATTAATTGGCGGGGATGTTAAAAGAGATTGCGTAAACTACGGATCGGTTCGTAGTTTAGGAAAAAGTTTTATGAGTGGGGAGCATATTCAGGAAAAAGGGACTATGGTAATTATGCCGAAAAGATGTCGAATACTCGGGATTATATTGGTAATTTTCATGTTTAGTACTACCCTGTTTCTTTCAGGCTGCATTAAATCGGAAGAACCTCTACAGAAACTTTCTGTCCCGAATAATAATGGATCTCCCATCGGTCTGAAATCTGAGGCTGAGAGAGGGGTTGATAGCAACATCATTGATTATAAAATTGCAGTTGGATCAATAACAGGTCAGGTTTTCAACGAATCATCAGGGGTTCTAACGAAAAAGTGGGATTCAAGTAATTTCCCGGGATTCTGGCGCGACCCGGAAACCGGTGTATCAACTGAGGAATTGGTCATAGATCAGAACATAAATAACAGCCGCAGGGTCATAGAAAAGAGCAACTTGATATATAGAACGAGACCAGAATCAGTGAATTTCCAGGTGTACAGGAATACCGGCAAAACACCCCCTGGTACAAATGGTTCTTATCAGGTCATAGGGTGGCTTGGGGAAAAACATGTTTTCTTCAAGGGGAACAAAATTGCGAAAATCATCTTCGAGCAGAATGCTTCAGAGAAAAAAATAATGACTACTGGTGATTCATGGTATTTTGATGAAGGATACAGGTTCTTTGCCCACACGGTTGAGGCCCCGCTTGAAAGAATGGCATGGGTTGAGTTCCTTAAAGACAATAAACGCCTGCAGGAACTGGTAATCCCTGATAGAGAAGCTTATGCATATCAGGCGGAAGCGATTGGCTCCCCGGTCTTTGTGACGTATCCCTATATCCACAGAGGTGCTGAAACCGACATAGGCGAGTTCATATATACATGGCTTCGTTCTGCGAATCTAAAATCTATTAATTTCAGTGATACATTCGGGATAATGGAGGTGACCTCTGACAATAACGGAATTATAGAACTCAGGAACAGAGTGCCAATTGACCTTGCGCCTGATCGCGAGATCAATCTGATGGGGAATTTGAGCATCAAAGTTGGAAGCTCGAATACGAGCCTATCGTTCTATCCATACAAGGCTGATGAAACAGGAAATAGAACTTTAACAGGGATGCTAATTATAGCCAACACTGAATGTGATATTCCTGAAGGATGTGGACCAAAATATCAGCTCTGGGATTCTCAGTTTGAAAATTTTGTTCCATTACTGGGAAATTTCACAAATGATGAATTAGAACATATTTTACGGGTGAAAGGGGTTAATACCACTTTGCCTACTTCAGAATACGGTAAACTCGGTTATCGAGGACCTAAAGAAGCTGTTAAAGTCAGTTCTTATTCAGTTTTGAGTAAAGTCCAGTATCATGGCTACCTGGTTAATGAAGCCGGGAAATATACAGCTAAAAAATATCCTTGTCTGTCCTTCAGTAATGAATATACCTCCGAGGCATTTTTCACAAAATGGAATAAGGCATTTGCCTGGGAAGTGCATGATAATTCAGTTATACTAAAAGTAAGAATGACGAACACTTCTTCCAATGAAACACCCCAGCCTTTTTATGAGCTATGGTATGACGGAAGTTCGGGTTTCTTTATTAAAGAAATCAAATATCCAGATAATGCTGATTTTTGTCCGTAGAAACCCTTACATCTTTTTGGAGCCTTCTAATCCCAATGTCTATCGACGATAAGATGCAGTCCATTTTAAAAACCCTCAAAGATAAAGGCAGCGCCCTCATCGCCTTCTCCGGCGGCGTGGACAGTTCTGTGCTTGCCGCGCTTGCTTACAGGGCGCTGGGAGATAAGGCGCTCGCTGTCACAGCAGACGCCCCCACGATGGCGCCCGGTGAGCTTGAAGGTGCAAAACGGGTAGCAAAGGAGATAGGGATAAGGCATAAAGTAATTTTTTATGACGAGCTTGAAGAACCTGAGTTCGCGAAGAACCCTGTTGACAGATGTTATTACTGCAAGAAAGGATTGATAAGGGAATTAAAAAAAATAGCACAACAGCACAGCATCAATACCATCTTGGAGGGAACGAATTACTCAGACATGAAAGCGCATAGACCCGGTCACAGGGCTGTCACTGAGGAAGGAATATACAATCCTTATATTGAGTTTGGCGTGACAAAGGAAGAGATACGTGAGATGGCTCGCAAGCTCAAGCTCTCGGTCGCGGACAAGCCTTCCATGGCTTGCCTCTCCTCCCGCTTCCCTTATGGTCAGGCGATAACTCATGAGGCGCTCAAACGGGTAGGTGAAGCCGAGGCGTATCTTCGAAAGATGGGGTTTGAAGTTGTACGGGTACGCGACCACGATGGTATAGCGCGCATTGAGATAATGCCTGATGAGATGATGCGGTTCCTGGAAATGCGCGATGCTATCGTTTCGAAGTTAAAATATCTGGGGTTTGCCTATGTTACTCTGGATATAATGGGATTCAGAAGCGGTAGTATGGATGAGGTATTATTGAAACCACAGAGTCAGCTATGAACTGAGGTTTGTTAATGAACCAGAAAAAAAAATCAAAAATATTACGAATAACATCGAACTTATACGAACTGAAACGAACTCCGGCAGCGTGAGTTCGTATCGAGTTCGCACGAGTTCGTTGTTAATTTTTTTTTATACCAGGTAAATAGCGACTAAGCTCGAAGCATCGTTAGCAGCATTTTGAACTTCTTCTCTGCCTTAACAGCATGAGGCACGTTCGCGGGCATTATTATCATTTGTCCCTCAGTAAGTTCATGTTCCTCTCCCCCGATCATAAAATGCCCTTCTCCATCTATGACCTGCACCACAGCATCAAATGGCGCCGAATGCTCGCTCAGTCCCTGACCTGCATCAAAAGCGAACAGGGTTATTGTTCCTGCAGGGTTCTGTTTCAGGGTCTTGCTTACCACTGAACCAAGGCTGTATTCGATATGGTCTTTTAGAATGATGGGTTCAACCATGTAAATCACGTTGAATTTTATTGCAGAAATACTCTTTGATTTTCACTCTGCGCGAAAAGATTATATGTGTATCATTATATAAATAGATACAATGAAAGAAAAGGGATTTATTAGCAATAGCAAAATATGTTCATTGGCTGATTTTCAACGTAAGATAGAATTTCCAGATTCGTCCTGGTCAATAATCCTCATAATGGCGGCGGGATTCTTCCTTGTAGAGATAGCAGAGGTGCTGCTTATACCCATGCTTGAAGGCACTAATGAACTAAATGATCTTATTATCGACGCTTTAATTCCGACCATCATCCTCGCGCCATTCCTGTGGTGGCTCCTCAAATCCCGCAATCGTTTTGAAAAAGCGCTGAAAGAAAGCGAAGAAAGGTTCAGGGCTCTCTTTGAGGGCTCTCCAGATGCAATATTCCTTGCTGATCCGGAAACCGGAATCATAATCGATGCAAATTCCAGGGCATCCGAATTGACCGCACGACCCCACGAGGAAATTATCGGCATGCATCAGTCACAACTGCATCCTCCACGAATTGAAGAGTATTCGAGAGAAGGTTTTAAGGAACACGCCGAAAAAACGAAACAAAAAGAAGATATCCGCCCGATTGAAAACTTTGTATTGCGCCCTGATGGGACAGAAGTGCCTGTTGAAGTGCTGGCGCAAATGGTCACTATTAAAGGCATGCCAGTTCTCCAGGGAGTTTTCCGTGACATAACTGAACGCAAGAGGGTAGAGAAAGACAAGGAACGGCTCATTAATGCCATTAACAGAAGTACAGAGGGTATCACGATCGCAGATGAAAATGACTGTTTTATCTATGTAAATGCCGCATACGCCACGATTTTCGGTCGCACCCAGGAGGAACTTATTGGAGATACATGGCGGAAAATCGTCCCTCCTGAGACAATTGCTCCGACTGAAAAGGGACTGTCAGAAACAATACATAACTTGGATGTGGGAGTATTCAAGCGAGAGGTCCCGGGTCTCCGGAAAGACGGCAGTATAATCCCCATCGATGTCAGTGCCACAGGATTTTTTGACGGGAATGGGAAATACCAGGGACATGTATGCATCGTTATGGACGTAACTGAGCGCAAGAAGGATGAAGAGGAGTTGCTAAAGTTCAAACTTGGTATTGAGCGATCTGATGAGTCTATCTTCATAACGAATATTGATGGATCGATAATTTATATCAATCCTGCCTTCGAAGAAATATATGGGTATAGCAGGGAAGAAGCCCTCGGTAAAACACCCCGTATCCTGAAATCAGGATTAATTCCGTCTGAAGATTATAAACCGTTCTGGGACACGCTTCTGGCAAAAAAAGTCGTGAAGGGGGAATTGATCAATAAGACCAGGGATGGTCGTCTCCTGAATATTGGCGGTTCAGCCAATCCTATCCTGAACGATGACGGGAACATCATCGGTTTCCTTGCAATCCAGCGCGATATTACCGAAGCCAAACGGGCAGAAGAATTACTCAGAAAAAGTATGTTGAAGTTAGAAAAAGCACAGGAACTTGGACAGATGGGTAGCTGGGAATGGGATATTGCAACCAATGAACTTGTCTGGTCTGATGAGGTCTATAAACTCTATGGTCTTGATCCGGCAAATGATACTCCGAAATACGATGTTGTTGTCAATACCATGACACCGGAAACAAGGGACTGGTTTTTAAAAGCCATCGAGGACGCCCTGAAATATGGTAAGCCCTTTGACGGAGAGTATGGATTATTCCGTCCTGATGGCACCAGAAGATATACCCATACACGGGGTGAAGTGATCCGGGACAAAGAAGGCAATCCAGTCAGGATGTTTGGAATGGTGCAGGACATTACCGAGCGCAAGAGGGTGGAGGAGCAAATTGGAGCATCTCTAAAAGAGAAAGAAATGCTTTTAAGGGAAATTCACCACCGCGTAAAGAACAATATGCAGGTGATTTCCAGTCTGCTCTGGCTGCAGTCAGGGTATATAAAGGATAAAAAGTATCTTGAAATGTTCAGGGAAAGCCAGAACAGGATAATGTCGATGTCCCTGATTCATGAAAAACTTTATCGATCCAAAGACCTGGCAAAAATCGAATTCAATGAATACATCAGGGATCTGGTAAACGGTTTGTTCCAGTCTCACGGGGTTAAAACAGGCACAATAGTATTAAATATAAATGTCGATAATGTTTCACTTGGGATCCTTCATGCGATCCCTTGTGGATTATTGATCAATGAACTGATTACTAATTCTTTGAAATATGCATTTCCGGAGGACAGAAAAGGAGAAATTAAAGTATCACTTCACTTAAACAATGAGAATATGGTTGAACTTAAAGTCAGCGATAACGGCGTGGGTATCCCCTCTGATGTGGATTTCAGAAAAACCGAATCACTTGGTTTGCGTCTCGTTACAATACTGGCAGAAGATCAACTCCAGGGCAGGATCGATCTGGATCGAAGCAGAGGAACTGAATTTATAATTAGATTTAAAGGCGGGTATTAATGGTAAAAAAGCAAATATTAGTTGTTGAAGATGAAAGTATTGTTGCCGAACACATCCGAAGAAGTCTGCAAAATATGGGATATTCAGTTTCCTCGGTAGCATCTTCAGGTGAGAAGGCTATTAAAGAAGTAGAAGAGAAAGTTCCGGATCTCGTCCTGATGGATATTGTACTGCAAGGCGAAATGGATGGAATAGAAACCGCAAAGCAGATACGTTCCCGTTTCAATATCCCTGTTGTATATCTTACAGCTTATTCAGACGAAAAAATCCTGGAACGGGCAAAGATTGCAGAGCCGTTCGGATATGTCATTAAACCATTCAACGAAAGGGAATTGCGCATCAATATTGAAATAGCTCTCTACAAGCATAAGATGGAACGAGAATTGAAAGAGAGCGAACGATGGCTCGCTGCGACACTTAAGAGTCTGGGCGAGGCTGTGATCGCCACAGATAGAAAAGGGATCATAAAGATCATGAATCCTTTTGCTGAGGTATTAACCGGCTGGACGCAGGAAGAAGCCTTAGGGAAACCCCTTTCAGCGGTCTTTAATGTTATCAGTGAGGGAACCGACAAACAGGTGGAAGATCCTGTAACAAAGGCAATCAGACAGGACAGTTTCTATGGTCTGGCAGATCAGACAGTACTGGTAGCAAAGGAAGGTTCAAGAACGCCTGTTGACATTATCGGCACAGCAATCAAAGATGACAGGGATTGCATCATTGGCGTTGTATTGATTTTTTATGATATCATCGAACGCATAAGAATTGATGAAACGCTGAAACGGGCATTAAAATAACCCGTATCACTAATGAAGGCATAACAATGGGCGATTATACACTTGGTATCAAAGAACTGGATAATGCGATCGAAGGCATTAAAATGGGCTCAAATATAATTCTTATCGGACCGCCCATGAGCCCGAAAAAAGTTATCCTGTACAATATAATGTATCAAAGCACAGCGATAGAGAAAAATGCAGTAATAACGGTAACCACTAATGAATCAGGGACACAAATTCTGGATTGGTTCAGGGAAAATAAATTATCACTTCCGCTTTCAAGGATCGGTATCATTGACTGCACAACAAAATCGGCTGGAGGGGCTGCAGTTGAGACTGAAAACATCAAAATGGCAAGAAGTCCAGTGGATTTGACCGGGATCGGAGTAAGGATTAGCCAGTTTTTTGAGGATTTCCAGATGAAAAAGAATATCCAGAAAATCCAGCTTCATATCAATTCACTTTCTACAATTTTGATGTATTCAAATATCCATACGGTTTTCAGGTTCATTCATGTTTTTACGGGACGCGTCAAGGCAGCCGGTGCCCTGGGGATATTTGTAATGGAGAGCGGAATGCATGATCAGCAGGCAATAGCGACGTTAAAACAACTTTTTGACGGCGTGATCGAAATCAAAACGGAAAATGATGTGAATTACATAAGAATTATCGGGCTGTCAGCAAAACCCACCCCCTGGTTTGAATATGAGATCGAAGGCGCAAACCTGAGGATATTGAGTACTGAATCCTAAAGGTCATTTGTGCAACCTTCCTTTGCATCAGACCATCGAACTGAATAAATATCTTGATATAATAGTCGTGACAGTAAACACAAGGATCGACATAGGAAGCATCTGTCCCAGGTCGTACATGAACTGCGGCTTATCCCCTCCATATTCGATACCCCCCGCGAATCTTGTGAGGATGATCACGAGAATGACCATATAAAGCCCGATAATAAGCAGGAATGTATCTGAAGGAACGCTCTGCGTCATTCCCGTACCTGCGTCTTTCATCATGCCGCCAAAATCAAACTCTTCGGGCAGAAGTTGCGCCTCTTTTGAAATATTGAGCAATATCTTCTGTATGACCTCAGATAGCGCAAGCGTAACGCCGCCAATAAGGGGAGCGAATATCATTGCGGTGGCTCTCATGGTCGAGGTCACATCATAAAGCGACCTTTTGATATTGTCCTCCACTTCCTGAAGCTCCTTCAGATGGTCAGCCAGTTTTATAATAGCCATCCCTGCTGCTTCATTACTTTTGTGGACGCTCTCTGTGAACATTCTCATAGTAGTATGCACCCTGTCAGAGTACACGTCCCTGAAAGCCCCGTATTCCTCATTGAATATCGCGCCGTGGAGAGTTGTGCGGATGCCGGTAAGGTTCTTTGACACATCTGCAAAGACCTCACCGATCTTTGCCCCTTTCATGGTCTCAGAAGTATGACCAAAAGCCTCTTCAGCGGACCGTCCCTCAGAGATCCTTCTTCCGAGAATGAACAGCGCATCAGCGAACTCGCTCTCTATCTGCTTTATCCCGTCCCGTATTTTTTTATATGGCGTATAAACTCCGAGACAATATATCGTGATGATCGATGTGATCGCCCAGACCACAGGGAAGGTGGGCGGCAGAAGCCCTGACATGGCTTCCAGCGAAATGATACCAAAGGGATTCCCCATGAACAGGAGGATATACCCTGAGGCGCCGACAAATGCCCCGACAATAAGCGCACCAGCGACAGTCCTTTTTTTTGTTGAACTTATACCTGACAATTCAGGATGCCTGTCTGATATATGGGGCGGTGCAAAAGTGGCAGGACGCTGGAGCAGAATATATTCGGAATAAATACCCAAAACCACAATATACCAAAGTTATATATACACATAGGGTTATCAGACCATTGGCTATTAGGTAAAATCAATAGCAGTCAATCGAATATAAAACAAAAAGGAGTTAAAACCTATGCAGCAAACACAAGAATTAACTCCAGAACAGATATCTGTTTTGGAAGTATATAAATGTATAACTGAGAACAGACCCATAAACAGAGCATTGACTCTGTCTGACTTAGAACAGGTAAAAGACTTATCAGAAGAACTTAAAATTGCAGAAGAACAGGATAAGCCAAAGATAGACAAAATCAATAAGCTGGAAGATATCGTCCGTGAAAAGATGATACAGATTGAAGCCCTGAGGTCACAACTCAATCAAAATTTATTGTATCTCGCATCACATCCTGAAGCAAAACTCAAGCCAATGAGTACAAACAATGTCAACAGGGAAACAAAACCAGAGTATGCAGGTATCACAGAAGAGGCAATCTTAAAAGTCCTTAAGGAAGACCTTGTATATGGAGGGGGGAACAGTCAGATTGCGGAAAAACTGCATATTGAAAACTCAAAAGGAGTTCAGCAAAAAATATACACAGTCTGTAAGAATAGTGAAAAAATAATATCAGCAAATCGGGGAATGTGGAAGTTGAAATAATCTTCCACTTTTTTTTTGTATCTTTCTATATATAAGGAAGTGATTTTTATGTCATTAATTGATGAACATCTCAATAAGATGAAAGCGAACGGACTATCAGAAAAAACCATTCGTTATCAGGAATCTATATTACGGCAACTTGAAAAAAAATACAATCCAAGAAAAATAACAAAGAAAGAATTAATAGAGTATTTCAGCACTCTTAAAAAAGAATCCGCAGAAAGCACGTTTGCCTTATCTCAAATTGTAATTCGTAAATTCTTTATGGATATAGGGAAAAAAAAACTGGTTGATTGGATTGAAATTAAGAAACCAAAAGAAACCCTGAAATCAGACGATATATTAACCACAGATGAAGTTAATAAAATGATTCAAAATACAGATAGCCATTATTACAAGGCTCTGATTGCATTCTTATTTGAATCTGGGGCAAGATTTGGTGAAATACAATTATTAAAATATAAGGATTTCACAGAAACAGATGGAGGAATGATTATTAATATTCCAACTGTTAAGACATCTGCTGGTTTTAGAAAAATGATTCTTCCTTATTCAAGTCAATACATACGTAATTTGAAGGTATATGTTGCTGGCAAAGATGATGATAAAGTATTCTATTTACAGAACTGTCAAACGAATACCATGTTAAAAACGATAGCAGCAAAAGCAGGAATCAAGAAACCCATCACTCCGCATAAGTTTAGACATGCTCAGGCGACGAACATGGTTCAACTTGGTTACAATGAGGCAATCATAAGAAAGAAACTTGGATGGAGTGCCACCAGTACCATGATTGCAAGATATGAACATTTGAACGATGACGAGGTTATCAACGCTACTCTACAGAATCAAGGTAAGCTCCCAGTAACAGCGGTAAGGACAGAGTTAAAGGAAGCAAATAAACTCTCTCTTGTAGATGCTGCAAGTCAGTTCTCAAAGTTATCAGCAGACCTTGAAGCGGCAAAATCACAAGTAGCAGACCTTCTATCCATGAAAAAGGAGTGGGAAGAAGTCCAAGTTCTACTAAAAGAAAAACTTGGCATTGAAACCCGGAAAACCAGCGCAAAAAGAGAACTTGAAGAGATATTTGTTGCTGATACAAAATAACTCTTTTTCTTTTTATATCTTTTTTATTATTTTAGTGAAGACCTTCTTTTGAATATTTAGCGTGTCATACCGTGCTAATGTGTAGCACACTTCCACATATGAGTTTAAATAGTATAATGTGCATCTATTGTGACAATGGTAAGATAGAACTTTCCTAAAAATAAATACCGTTTACCAAAATACCACCATCGGGGGAAGGTTTCAAGGTGCCATTACTTGAAACGAGGTAAACAACAATGACAAGAAAAGTATCAACGGTTTCTGAAGCAAGAAACAGCAAATTAGTATATATTCCTAAAGATATATGCGATGAACTCCACATAGAAAAGGGCGACATATACAGATTTTACATAGATGGGAACAAACTAATAATGTCTCCATTAAAAGAAGAAAAGCATGTATCCCCCACTGGGGCAGAAACCCAGTAAGGAGACACTATGCCAAACGAAATATACAATACAATAGAGGCATTGCCTCATATAAATAAGTATCGTTTTGATACTATGCATACTGGTTGTGCAATCAATGTGAAAAACCTATTTCTGGGAGCGTGGTAGTTACGGATACAGAATTACTTAATAAACTCCTTGGTGGAGCTACAAAACCAGAGGATGAGGCAGAACCAACAGGAGATGGTAAAACATTCTTTGATGCGTTTACAGAAATGGGAGTAAGTCTTGGTTTCCATAAAAAATACTGTGAGATTCTAGCACTATCTGGGATCGCTGGGGCCGTAAAAAATAAAAGGTATATTGAAACAGAATGGGGTAGAATTAACTCCAATCTTTTTGCATTACTTGCTGGCAACAGTTCCACGGATTATAAAACACCCTCTATAAACTTTCTGAAACGTGTAATATCTCACTCAGGGATAGATTACAGGGAATTTTATTTACCAAATGATGGAACTTTCGAAGGTTTGCTTCATCATATGGACGAAAAAAAGAAGGACACTGGCATAATGGTTATACAGGAGTTCAGCCGGTGGTTGGGCAATGCAAAAAAGGATTATAATAAGACATTTAAGAATGCCTTATGTGATCTTTTCGACTGTGAGACCATAGATAAATCTCTAAGTCGTGGAGATGTATATATTGAAAATCCGTGTGTAAGTATGGTTGCAGGTATTCAACCAGAAAGTTATAAAAAATACTTCTCCGTGGATGATTATGAACTTGGTTTAATCCCCCGTCTTCTAATATCATATCCTGAGGAACCACTACCATTCATAGAACTGGGGAATGGTGCAAAAAATTCAAACGAATTATACGCAGTATCTCAAAAATTTAAAAGGATTTATGAAAAAATAGTAAGTTCCTCTGAACTTACTCTTAAACCCGATGCAACTTGCTTAAAATATATAAATCGTATAAGAAAATACTGGACTGAAAAAGCAGGTAAAAATCAGTATGCAGAGAAGTTTTATATGAAGTATCAGTTATATCTGTATAAAATAGCAATACTGTTATATGTAGATAGTTCAGTAAATCGGATAAATATTAGTTCAGTAAGTTCAGATAGAATACTATATAAAGCCTTTAAAAAATCCTATAAACTTACAAAACAGTTTTTAGATGATGCCATTAAAATTTACGGAACTATCGGAAGCACTGAATTTACTGAACTTACTAATAATGCACTACTGCATATTGAAAATAAGTCGGAAATTATACCTAAAAACTTAGTAAGTTCTGCTGAACTTACTGCAATTTCTAGAACACATCTTAGCAAGTATATGTATGATAAATATGCGGTAGGCGGTAAACTGCTTGATGCAATAGTTTCTCAGTTAGAAGACATGGATAAAATCTATGAGATATCTGCACCGACAACACCAAAGCCAACAAAATATTACGGACCATGCACAGAAGACAACATAAAATCATATAGTAAGTTCATGGCTGCACGGAAAACAGAATCAGAAAATAAGAAACGGTGACAAAAAACGTATAAACAAAACCATATATATTTTGAAGAAATCGTATTCTCTTGCCACTTATGGCAGTGTGGTGGGTTACTGCTAAGTTTATGCAAAGTGGCAAATCTGCCGAAATGCATAAAGATTTCACGCCACAACTATACAATATATGGAACTTTGGATTATATACACTTCCTTTTTATTTTAGTGAAGACCTTTCTTCAGACAGAAAAAATTCGGTCTGCATTACTAAAGGAAGGTCTTCACTGAAAGAAAATAAAATATATATAAATAACAAAGAGCGCGACATTGACTTTTAGAATTGGCATGTTTTCGGACGGGTCGGACAGGCACTATGCCAATGCATACGTAAAATTAAAATCCGTCCAACTTTTATGCCCTATCTAAGATTCAGCCATATACTAGTTTGTAATGGTAGTAAAACAGTGGACGGGCTAGACGGGTCGGACGGGACATATTTTTTTGTTTTATTTCTTCTTTATTTTTTTAGTGAAGACCTCTCTTCAAACAAAATAATAAGTTTAAAGAGAGGTCTTCACTGAAATAATCATAAAATATATAACAAAAAAGTTTGCAGATTTTGGCAGTTCAGCCAATATTTGCAAAGATTTCACAAAAGAAAGGTCTTCACTAAAAAGACAAATCAAATATACAAAAATGTGACTGCATATTATGTCACTTCCGGGCTGCCTGTGGGTTCCGTGCTAGCAGCAAACCACAGATTATAGACAGCCGTTGAAACTATTTTTATATTTTCTATGTTTGTTTTGATACGAAAATATCGTGCAGCTGGTAAATATACGATACTATCTAATGTCCCTTCTAATTGTAAAGTTGTGGCAACCGATGTCAGTATTGTGATTGATTCTACTGATGGAATATTTCCACTGAGATTATATTGTGTGCCTGCTGAATCTGTAACTATTCCACTATCAAAATCTATTTTTGCTGTACCCGATGGAAGACTTGCCTGTGAAAAAGATATCAAAAAGTTCATACACTGAACCCAGCCGCCAGTAATGGTTTTATTTCTTTTCTTTGTGACAATGCCATAGACTTTGCTGTGTTTTCTTGCAGTATTTTTCCGGTATATCTCCATCCATAAAACCGAACACGGGATTGGGGTAATGTGTATTGTGTTGGGTTCTTTGCATCAATTGTAATTGTGTTATCTTCCATGATAACAAGTTCTGTGAGTTCTGTGTGTGTGAAAATATCAATATACAAATCATCATTTAGTGTCTGAAAACGTGAAGTAGTTACGGGTTCTTTAACAGTAAGTTGGATATCGTCTATACAAAACATTCTTACGTGAAAGAAGTCGCTGTAATCTGTTTTTGTGCCTCCTTCCATTTCTAACTGGGTGATTTTGTTTCCTGTTGAAGTAGAACCCGATGTAATGGAACCGAAATCTTTTGTCAATGCCATACACTGAGGTAGAGGTTCTACAAATACTATTTCAAAATGTTTTTCTGTGAACTGGGGAGTAAAAACTTTTATAATGTCACCGACATTTACAGACGGGGGAAAAAAAGAATTATTATACATAATTAGCTCACATGAACCTTAGACCCATTTCAGGATATGGTTCGCTCAGTAATTGTTTTTGTCTTGCTTCCCACGCAAACCACTGACTATCTTTTTGCATATTTTGTGACTGTATCTGATTTGCAATGTTTATATTCTGCTGTCTGTATGAATCGACTTGAAGAGCACCCTGTTGTCTTTCTGATTGCTTTTGCTGTTCTTTTTGATATTGCAAAACACGACCAGCTGCCTCACTTTCTGACATACTTTCTAAATATTTACCGTAGTATATAACAGGGTATATTGCCTGCAATTGTGCTTTTGGGTTTATTGGTTGTGGAGGAGGCACATACTGTGGTGCTGGAGCCACATAATTGCTTTTCGGCATTATAAAATTAGAGATTGTTTGCGCGATATCGTTTAATATATTCATATTTTATCATTTTCCTTAAGGAATGGAATATTCCAATATCTATATTGTTTTATATGAATATATATTTATCCGATTATTATGACTATGCATAGAGGTTTTTCATATAATGGAAGGTCTTCACTGTCAAAAATATGTTAGTGCATCCTAAAAGAAGATTGGTGAAATCGTAGAGAAATGTGAGGATATGTTGTAGTCCTGTTGTGATATGTTGGTCATTGTTGTGATATGTTATGAGATGTTGCATAGATAGAGATGTCTTTCAACTCTTTGACAATGTCACTACGTGATGTTATACATCAACGATAGTTTTAATACATCCTATGACACTCTGAGAATATATAGATTGTAATAGAAAAGAGTGATACATAAATGACATTGACCGATAGCGAACTTTCAGATGTAATAGGTGTTCAAAACGATGAAATAAACAAACAGGATATAATCCCAGAAATAAAAACACCAGAAAAGAAAGTGTATCCTTGTGAACAGTGTGGTGAAATATTTGACACCCCGGTATCAAAAGCAACACATATGCGAGTTCACCATCCTAAAGGAAAGACTACACCAAAAACCGAAGAACCTAAAGTAAAAGACTTAATGCCTGAAAATATAGCATTTCTTAAGACAAGTTGCTTAAAACCATTTGGTGCTCAAGGACTTGAGCATATAGCAGAAGGTATGATGGAATCCCCAGAAGACATTGATTTACTCCAACAGCTCCTAGCCGCTAATAACAATACCAAAAATATTCCGTATATTACAAAACGATATGCAAATTATATTGGTAAAACTATTCCATCGACTGAAACAGGTATTCTATCAAAACCAGTATCTCCTATAGAATCTGCTTATCAAAACAGATTGATGGAACGATTAGATAATGCACGAGTAGCACAGATGGAAAAAGACGCATTCGGAAATCAAAACAACAAAGATACTGGCGAAATATCAAAACTAACCCAGATGATAACCGATATGCAAAAACAGCAATCAGAAACACAAAGACAATTCAACGAAAAACTTGTAGAGATGCAAAGAACATATACAGAGTCTCTTGAAAAACAAAGAGTTCAGAATGAGATGTCTTCTTTGAAAGAAGAACTGAAAAAGATAAAAGAAGAATCGAAGAATCAAATTGGTGCTCTGAGTGGCAATATGTCTGAGTTTGCGACTAATATCACTCATCTTTTTGAAAAGAAAGAATTAAAAGAAGAACACGAAAAAAAAGAGAATGAGTTAAAAAAAGAAATTTCTGATATAAAAAATCAAAAAGCCCTTACAAATGAACAATACATGTTTGAAAAGACAACCAAGATGGCTGAAGAGGCGATTAAAGCAGCTGGTGGTGCCCTCGATGGTTTCGGTAAGGCATTACAACCGGCAACACAAAGAGCCGCAGAATCTTCAAATACATTTGAAAGAGCAAGACTTGCATTAGATTTGAAACAGCAGGGATTTAATGAACAAACTATTGCATCTGTATTGAACCAACCACCTACACGAACTTCTGTTCCATCTGCTCGCTCAGAATTTGAGGCAATGTCTCGTATGACTGAACAATTAGAACAAAAACCACCACAACCAGAACCACAACCAGCAGAAGCCAACACAATAAAATTCAATGCAGGCGATTAAAATGGATACTACTACATATATCGCAGCTTTGGAACGCACAAATGAAGAATTAGTCAAAACAATCATTATGTGCAAAACCAGTTTTGAGACAAGTCATAAACTCTTCGAACAACTGTATAAAACTCCTTTCGACAGATTGGAGGCACGGTGATTTTTATGTCTAAGATAACAAAAGCAATACTTCAAAAACAGAATGCAGAGCTGCAAAACAAGATAGTAGAACTTGAAAAAGAAAGGTCTTCACTTCTAAAAGATAATACAGAACTTAAAATAAAAGTTCAATTCTATGAAGCACTCCCGCAGAATGTATGCAATACGGTATGCGGTGGCTTTGATTTTGTTTTAAAATCTATGTTTCCAGCACAGAAGGAAAAATGAAACTCAAACAGATGCGCAGAAAAAGAAGAAATCTAAAACATTCCAGTAATGCCACAGTGTCACCTGCCTGCGATACTGTGGTTTTACAACATATAGACGATTCAAGGGATACATCTTGTATGTATTATAGAAATTGCACATTAGAAAATTGCTTAAATTGTAAAAGGTTGAAATAATGACAGAAGAAAAATTTGGTATAAGTCCCGAAGACCAGGCAATTTTGGATAGATTGAAAAGCAACAGAGATGCAAAACATAAAGATACAGATACAGATAATGGTTTTCATCCCATAATCAAGTTCGC
>JAYTKX010000069.1:0-15145 GCA_043729865.1 Methanobacteriota archaeon | reverse complement strand
TTTCGTTGCTGTTCAAAAAGAAGGGTAAGTCCGGCACAGTTGGGATAAATAAACAATGTTGGGGCAATAATCAAGAGATGCACAATTTTTCTTAAATCTTACTACTTTCAAGCGATTTAACTATCGGTCCAACCTCATAAATAAATTTTCGTGAGACTTTCTTCCTTCTCAGTAAGCTGCTATCTTCTGATAATTTTTGAACCATCTTTTGAATGGTTACCCTGTCCGAACCTATGGCATCTTGAAGCTCGTCGTCACTTGGAGAAAGCGGCCCAAGTTTGTATAATACGGATAATAGTTTTTGCTCATTGCTCTCCAGAGAAGAGAAAGCCTTGTATTCGATTTCATGTAAAAGTGGCAGAACATGAGAAATACCGTATGTCCTTACGATGTAGTTCTTTCTTATCAGTACTTCAAATATCCTGTTGAGGGTATTAAACGCCCATCTGATGTCCCCGTAACTGTATTCATGAACCTTTTTATAGACAGCTTCCTCAAATGGGGGGATGTAATTACTGTTATTGCTAAAATACTTCAATCTCTTCTCTATGGCATGTTTAAAATCATCGAAATCCAACTCATTTAGAATTATGCTTTCACCAAATATGGATCGTGTCCGCCCGCTCGATGATAATTTTTCTCTCAGCCCGGGTTCACCTATACATATCACAACATAATTGTCGGTAAATATTAAGTCTCTGAGCAATCCTACCAGATATATAGCCTGATCAAGGTCACATTTTTCGGATTCGAGATCATCTATAGGTAGTATTATTTTTTTATCCAGTTCGACCTTGCAGATTTCGCCAATTTCCGATAAATCGGAAAGCATATTTAAATTTGTATATTTGGGAGAATGTTGCTCACTTTTTCCGGAAGTTCTTGTATGACCAATAAAACCATAGATAGAACCAGCAGTACTTTGCTGTCTTTGAATTGTTACAACATTTTCTATTTCAGTAAGCTTATCCTTCGACTTCTGGCTCAAGTTTGAAACTACCTTAAGAGAATTGATAACCGCACTCAAAACCGTAAGAAAAAATGAAGTCTCAGCAGCATCTTTTGTGATCGTGATTTTGTTTGTTATAATACTTGATTTGTCCAGTTGTTCCTGCCCCAGAGCGCATCTCCTGAAAAATGATGACTTTCCAACTCCGTAATCACCTTCAATGCAGAAAATGCTTGTATTCAATTTCATGGACTTATAAAATTCCCCTATACTTGCTTCCCTGTTCACGAATAATTCGAAAAGTATGTCGGGTAAGAGTTCATGGTCATAATATGGATTTGAAACAAAACCCCACTGGTTCAGGATATCATCCGCTTTAGCTACATGGTGACCGTTGGATTTCATACAGATATTTATAAGTGTTCTGAATATAAGAACATTTCGTTTCTGTTCTAAATATTGGCTTGTTTAAGAACAGTTCAATTCAAAAAGCTCTATCATCACAACTTTTATTAACATTGCGTTTAATTGTAGGATAATTATAATTTGTGGTTTCATGTTTTGTAGAAAAGCATCAATAACAGCGCGTGATTCTGTGAATAGTATGGTGGCACTTTTATTGCTTGTGTTTGGAGATGGTCATAAATGACTGCTGAGAAGTCTTTGCGCAGTAACATAACCGTTCCAGACCAAGTAATAATCTGCCCAAATTGCCAAACAAAGATTCCTCTAACTGAGGCGATTTCTCACCAGATTAGAGAGGAACTGCATAAATAATTTGAGACTGAATTCGTAAAGAAAGAGAAAGAAATTAAGAAAAAATTAGAGACAGAAGCAAAACAAAAAGCAGATGAAGCTGCCGCCTTGGAAATGCAGGATCTGCTCGCTCAGGTCGAAGAGAAGGACAAAAAATTACAGGATGCTCAGAAAGCTGAACTTGAGCTTCGAAAACAAAAGCGTGTTCTCGAAGAGAGTAAAAGGACTTTTGAGCTTGAGATGACTAAAAAGCTTGATGAGGAGCGGGAAAAGATCAAAGATGATGCTTTAAAAAATGTATTGGAAGATCACAGGTTCAAAGATCTGGAAAAAGAAAAACAGATTGAAGGTATGAGAAAACAGATCGATGAGCTGAAAAGACAAGCAGAGCAGGGCTCACAGCAAATACAGGGTGAGGTTTTTGAGGATGATCTGGAAAAAACCCTGAGAGCCAAATTCCCCCACGATTGCATTGAACCTGTGCCAAAGGGCGCAAGAGGCGCCGATGTATTGCAGAAAGTCCAGGAAATAACAGGCTTACACTGCGGAACCATTATCTGGGAGTCAAAAAATACAAAGAATTGGAGCGATAAATGGATCGAGAAATTAAAAGACGACCAGCGTGAAGTTAAAGCCGAGGTTGCAGTCCTGATGACAAAAGTCCTTCCAAAAGACGTGAGCAATTTTGAATACAAAAATGGGGTATGGATCACGGATTACAGCTCTGTGATCGGTCTTGCCACTGCTTTGAGGTATGGTATCATTCAGGTCGCAATGACAAAACGATCCTCTGAAGGCAAGAATGAAAAGATAGAGGTCTTATATAAATATCTGTCGAGCCAGGAATTCAGGCAAAAGGTCGAAGCCATCGTTGAAGCTTTCTCGTCCATGAAAAAAGATCTGGATGATGAGAAGAAGGCTTTGACAAAGATCTGGGCGAAAAGAGAGAAGCAGCTTGACAGGGTTTCCAGTAATACTATTAAAATATATGGGGATATGCAGGGAATGATAGAAGCAAATCTTCCGCAAATAAAGAGCCTGGAGCTGGAGGCGCTTACTGATGGCAGTTATGGCGATAGGTTAAAATCGAAAGGGTTAGTTACAGAAATCAGAGAAGTTGAAGGCGGTATTAAATGGAAGATAGTCCATTAAGTGATTGCTATTGTAACTGATTTCTTGGCTTATGTTTTTGATGACATGCAAAATATTGAAAGCCAAGAATTCAACTTATCATTTCAGTAGCGGTATAAGATAGTACTTTATACTTTCCTATACGTTAAAAAGGACAAAATGAAAATCATCATCATCGACTACGGTCTAGGAAACCTTCGCAGCATCGAAAAAGCCCTGCAATACGTTGGGGCAGAAGCAGAGATCTCGAACGACCCCTCATCCATCGACCGCGCCGACGCCCTGATACTTCCAGGAGTCGGGGCTTTTCGCGATGCAATGATGCATTTTTCAACACTTACGCGCGTGGTAAAGGATGCGGTCAATGATGGAAAGCCCCTTCTGGGCATCTGCCTTGGTATGCAGATGCTGGCTTCTGAAAGTGAAGAGGGCGGCGTACACGGTGGCATAGATTTAATTCCGGGTAGAGTAGTGCGCTTCCCACGATCTGAACTGAAAGTCCCTCACATGGGATGGAACTCACTTATCATAAGGAAAGATATTCCTCTGCTAAAAGGCATAAAAGATGGTTCATTTGTTTATTTCGTGCACTCGTACTATGTAAGTACTGCTGAAAAAAATGCAGTTGCCCTGTGCGATTACGGGCTGAAGTTCCCTGCGGTTATCACTAATGTTGCAGGAAACGTGCTGGGCACCCAGTTCCATCCTGAAAAAAGCGGCTCCATCGGATTAAAAATGCTCAGGAATTTTGTGGAGAGCTATGGACCTTGAAGGATATGCAAAACGCGGTATCCTTCGAAACGATAAGGCTCTCGAAGATAAGCTTGCAGACAGGATACTTGAGATAAAGAAAATCTCACGAAAGCATGCACAAGAGATAGCAAAAGCGGTGATAGTGGAAGCAAAGGCTACGATCAAGCCCAGAGGCGAATTGCTTGAACCAACCACATCAGGTGTCACTATGGGTGAATTCGGCGTCGGTTCAAGGGGCATGGGTGATTTCTATACTCATGAGAAGATAGCCGGGGTTATTGGAAGAACTTCTGCGGTCGTAGATTCCTCGCATCTTGATGATTCCGGCGTTGTGCGCGCCGGGGGAAAGTACCTTGTGGTAACCATTGACGGCATGCACTCGCGCCTCTCGGATTTTCCCTTCCTTGCCGGCTTTCACGTCGCCCGCGCCGCGCTGCGGGACATTTACGTCATGGGAGCGCGCCCCGTGGCTATGCTCTCTGATATCCATGTTGCAGACGACGGCGACGTGGCAAAGATATTCGACCATATCGCAGGTATAACGACGGTCTCAGAGCTGACCGGAATACCCCTGATAACAGGCAGCACTCTGCGTATCGGCGGGGATATGGTCATCGGCGAGCGGATGACTGGGGGCGTGGGCGCTGTCGGGATAGCTGAGAACCTTACTGCGCGCATCCAGGCAGCCCCCGGAGATATCATTATAATGACAGAAGGCGCAGGCGGGGGGACTATTTCGACAACCGCGCTTTATTACGGAAAGCATAGCATCGTGGATGAGACCATAAACCTCAAGTTCATCGATGCCTGCGAAGCGCTGCTGGAAGCAGAGCTCATTGAAAAGATACACGCGATGACAGATGTTACGAACGGCGGCGTGCGGGGAGATGCGAAGGAGATCGCAAGGACAGCTCATGTTAAACTCGTCTTTGAGGAAGAGAAGCTTCGCGCCCTTGTGAATCAGAAAGTCCTCAGTATGCTGGATGAGCTTGAGATAGATTACCTGGGCGTGTCGCTTGATGCTCTTCTGATAATCGCGCCGCCTGAACATGCGGATGATATCCTTGAATGCGTACGGAAAAAAAGCGTGGCTGTGGATATTGTCGGCAGGGTCGTGGAAGGTGAGGGGGCAGAACTTTTGATCAATGGAGACGTCCATGACTTTACACCTCGCTTCAGGGAATCCGCATATACCCCGATCAAGAAGCTTGTGGGAGAGAAGACGCCGCGGAATTTTGAAGAAATGAAGAGAGCAGTAGACCTGGCGGCGGCGCAGGCGATAGACAAGAAGAAACATATAGTAGAATGGTTGAAGAGAGACTGAAAGTACCTATATTTTGATTCCCCATACCGTCTTCCCGGTTTTCAAAGTATTTATATAGGTTAGAATAATAGTGAAACAAAAATTTCCAATAAAAGAGGTAATTTATTATGGGCAGACGAAAGAAAATGGTCGAGCGCGTCGTAGGGCTGATGGATAAACCGGAGTTCATCCGGAACATCGGCACGGTCGCGCATATCGACCACGGCAAGACAACATTTTCTGATAATCTTCTCGCCGGCGCTGGCATGATCTCATCCGAGCTTGCAGGCGAGCAGTTATTCATGGACTTTGATGAAGAAGAACAGGCACGCGGCATCACTATTGACGCTGCAACGGTTTCGATGGTGCATGAATATGAGGGCAAGGAATACCTCATCAACCTCATAGACACGCCCGGTCACGTGGACTTTGGCGGCGACGTAACACGAGCCATGCGGGCTGTGGACGGCGCAGTGGTGCTTGTGGATGCAGTGGAAGGACCCATGCCCCAGACGGAGACCGTGCTGCGGCAGGCGCTGCGAGAGAACGTAAGACCCATACTTTTTATTAACAAGGTTGACAGGCTCATAAACGAGATCAAGCTAACGCCGCAGGATATGCAGATGAGGCTTGGTCTTGTGATCGATAAGGTCAATAAGATCGTAAAAGGTTTGAAACCAGACGAGTATGACAAATTAAAGCTTGACCCGGTAGTGGGCAAAGTGGCATTCGGGTCTGCTCTCAATAACTGGGCAATAAGCATCCCGTATATGAAAAAGACGGGTATCACTTTCAAGGAAATAATAGAATATTGCCAGGCTGATAAGCAGGCTGAACTTGCAAAGAAATGTCCGCTTCATGAAGTAATGAATGACATGATAATACGGTTCCTGCCAAGCCCGCTAGATGCCCAGAAAGAGCGTATAAAGGTCATCTGGCACGGCGATAAGGAGAGCGAGATAGGCAAATCCATGACAGATGTTGACCGCAATGGCAAAGTGGCCCTCATGATAACAGATATCACAACAGATCCGCACGCGGGCGAAGTTGCCAGCGGCAGGCTTTTCTCTGGCACGCTTGAGCGGGGCAAGGAAATATTCATCTCTGGAATGCCCAATGCGAACAGGATACAGTCAGTAGGTATTTTCATGGGTCCGGAGCGTATCGAAGTGGAGAAGATACCTGCCGGGAATATAGTCGCATTGACAGGTCTTTCCGACGCCATTGTTGGCTCGACCGCGTCCACGGACAGAAATATGACACCTTTTGAGAGCATAAGACATGTCAGCGAACCTGTGGTGACCGTGGCAGTGGAAGCGAAGCACATGAAAGACCTGCCCAAACTCGTTGAAGTGCTCAGACAGGTCGCAAAGGAAGATCCCACGCTTAAAGTAATGATCAACCAGGAAACGGGGGAACACCTGCTGGCAGGAATGGGAGAACTGCACCTTGAAGTTGTGGTGGGTAGAATAAAACGCTATAAGCATGTAGATATTACTACCTCAAAACCGCTTGTGGTTTACAGAGAAACTGTAACGTCGCATGCGGGACCCGTTGAAGGGAAGTCGCCCAACCACCATAACAGGTTCTACATCGAAGTTGAACCGCTGGGGCATGCAGTGATAGAACTCATTAAGAGCAATGGGGTTTCGATGAAGCAGCAGGAAGTGGAGCGCAGGGATATCCTCTTGAAGGCAGGGATGAGCAAGGATGAAGCAAAAGGAATAACCCACATCTACGAAAGCAATGTCTTTTTCGATATGACAAAAGGTATCCAGTACCTGAACGAAACAATGGAACTCATACTTGAAGGTTTTGAAGAGGTCATGAAAGCAGGACCACTTTCAAGGGAACCCGTCATGGGAGTAAAAGTCAAATTGATGGATGCAAAACTCCATGAAGACTCCATACACAGGGGACCGGCTCAGGTGATACCCGCATCAAGACAGGCAATCCAGGCTGCAATACTCATGGCAGGAGCGACATTGCTTGAACCTTTCCAGAAAGTGTTCATCCATGTGCCGCAGGAGCAGATGGGCGGAGCGATGCGAGAGATGCAGGGAAGACGCGGATCTATACTTGATATGCAGTCAGAAGGCGATACCACTATTATCGAGGCAAAAGCCCCTGTGGCACAGTTGTTCGGTTTTGCCGGAGACTTGAGGTCTGCTACCGAAGGCAGGGCTATGTGGAGCACAGAATTTGCAGGATTCGAAACAATACCCGGCAACATTCTCAATGATATAGTAATGGATATCAGGAAGAGGAAAGGGCTTAAACTTGAGATGCCCAAACCGAGCGATTTCATAGATTAAGACATATACTGTGAGTCCCCGCATTTCAATGCGGGGTTAACGGAAGGTTTAAAAACCAAAACAACAATACGGACACAAAACATTATTTCAAAAGAATCATAGGAGAAATATTATGGCAGAGAAACCACATTTAAATTTAGCAGTTATCGGGCATATCGACCACGGGAAATCAACTCTCGTAGGACGGTTATTGTTTGAAACTGGCGCTGTGCCGCCGCACATCATTGAAAAGTATAAAGAAGAAGCAAAAGCGAAAGGTAAAGAATCCTTCGTGTTCGCATGGGTAATGGACTCTCTCAAAGAAGAGAGGGACAGGGGTATCACCATCGATGTCGCGCATCAGAGGTTCGATACCGCAAAATATTATTTTACTATCGTGGATTGCCCCGGACACAGGGACTTCGTCAAGAACATGATCACTGGAGCCTCACAGGCAGATGCAGCAATTCTCGTATGCTCAGCCAAGGATGGCATTCAGTCGCAGACCAAAGAACACGTGTTCCTGGCAAGAACCCTCGGTATCACACAGCTCATCATCGCTGTAAACAAGATGGATGAGGTCAACTACGACAAGGCAAAATTTGATGCTGTAAAATCTGACCTTTCCGCACTTCTGAAGATGGTAGGCTACAAACCAGATGAAATGAACTTTATCCCGACATCGGCATTCAAGGGAGATAACCTCTCAAAACCAAGCGAGAACACCAAATGGTACACAGGACCCATACTGCTGGCTGCGCTTGATCTGTTGAAAGTGCCTGAGAAACCAGTCACTTTACCGCTGCGCATCCCTGTGCAGGACTCATACACCATTTCAGGTATCGGCACTGTGCCAGTAGGGCGCGTCGAGACCGGCAAGATGAAGCCAGGCGATAAGATAATATTCATGCCCGCAAAGGCGGTTGGTGAAGTCAAATCCATCGAGATGCACCACCAGGAAATCAAAGAGGCTGTTCCGGGCGATAACATCGGATGGAACGTGAGAGGCGTTGAGAAGAAGGACATCAGGCGCGGCGACGTGTGCGGACATACAGATAAACCGCCTTCAGTGGCTGAAGAGTTCACAGCACAGATCGTTGTGCTGCAGCACCCGTCCGCTATCGCAGCAGGGTATACACCTGTTATCCACTGCCATACCGCTCAGTGCGCAGGCATGATCACAGCAATCCTGAAGAAGCTTGACCCCAAGTCAGGTCAGGTCGCTGCTGAGAACCCGGATTTCATAAAAGCTGGCGATGCAGCCATCGTTGTTATCAAGCCCATGAAACCCCTGTGTATCGAAAAGGTAAAAGATATCCCACAACTTGGCCGCTTTGCGATCCGAGATATGGGTATGACCATAGCAGCAGGCATGGTCCAGGACATTAAGCTGCGCATATAATCCCTTACCTTTTTATAAAACGGTGTATTATGGTTCAAAAAGCAAGGATACGTTTATCAGGGACAAGTCCCTCTTCGCTCGATGGGATTTGTTCCCAGGTTAGAGATATCGCGTTAAAGACCGGTGTAAGCATCTCAGGTCCGGTTCCGCTGCCTACAAAGAGGCTTGTTGTGCCGACCAGGAAGTCGCCTGATGGCGAAGGAAGCTCGACATGGGACCACTGGGAGATGCGCGTCCACAAGAGGCTCATCGACCTTGATGCAGATGAGAGGGCACTTCGCCAGTTAATGCGAATACAGGTGCCCAAAGATATCAGTATAGAGATAGTGTTGACGAGTTAAGAGCGGGAGCTTTTAACTTCTTTTCTTATTTATTAGTAGTTTTTTTTGAAGGGTTTTTATCGTTTAAGCTTGAATTATATGCCCACTTACTGTTCAGGGCTGTGGTTTCAGGAAATCCGAATGAATTCCCAGGCAAATCTTTATATTACTGCAAGAATCTTGTTATATCAATGTCAGAAGCAATAATTGCAGACCAGATTATGAATGAATTAAAGGCGATCAGGACAGATATCGAATTCCTCAAAGATCATATGGTTGATATAGATTGCATAATTACAGAGGATGATTACCTCGCTTTAAATGAATACAGAAAGGAAAAAGATTCTGGTGAACTTATTTCTCATGAAGATTTAAAGACATCATTGGGATTATAATGCTTGAAACCAGATATTCAAAGCAGGCTGTGAATTTTCTAAAATCTGCCGAGAAGAAGCTGACCACAAGAATCCTGAAGAAGATAGAAAAGCTAAGAGAAAATCCGATTGGACATGATTCTAAGGTTGTTGAAGGTTATAATGAGAAATTGTTTAGGGTAAGGGTTGGGGATTATCGAATCTTATACGAGGTTGATTTCAAGAATGATCAATTGGGTATTGTTAAGATAGACAAGAGGTCAAAAGTTTTCTGATTTGTGAAATCATTGCCATCGGGACGTTTTTTAGACACAGATTTACACCGATTCACACAGATTTTTAGTTGTATTCGGTCTAATATATGGTAGAGGGAAAAGCTTCTCAACATTCTCATTCAGCAGCTTCAGCCGTCGCCTCAACAGGCGCCGCTCTCGGCGGATTATCCTCAATCTTGGGTCTATCCTTCCTGTAGTCCTGAATCCTTCTGATTATCACTTCTGCCAGGAACAGCACAAGAGCAGCCAGCAGGAACGGCTCCTTCTCGCTCTGCGGCGCCTCCACTGTCCTTGTAGCCTTCTCTTTTATATCCATGAACAGTAGCCCCTCCACGCCGTCCTCATCATACACGCGCCCGCCGTTTGATTCGATTATGGTCTTGAGTTCTTCGTTGAAGCCCACATCGCGGTACTCGATGGGGTAATTCACAGCAATGCCATATCCTGAGAGGTCGTGGAAACCCTCTTTATCCGGGTTTATCGTGGTCTCATAGGTCGTTGGTCCGCTGCTGGACAGGGCAATATCCTTTTTATCAAGCTGCAGCTGAGGCAGCGTGTTCGATGTGACGATGACCCTTCCCGGAGTCCCGCCCCAGATGTCCTCAGCCTGCACCACCACGCCTTCTTTTCCGCGCGGGTCACCTATTGCCCAGTTTATCATACCAGATATCAGGCGGGCGTTCTCGCCGTTATATACACCGGATGCCCACATTGTGTTGCCTGCGCCGTTGTCAGTTGTGAACGCGACCACCCTTCCCAGACCGAAGCCCCATGTTGTGATGATCGGTTTTCCTTTCGTGGTGGAAACAAGGCGGTCGGCGCCTAGCTTTGGCGTCACGTCGTTGTATCCTGTCACCGAGGCGCTGATGTTTACATATTTTGTGATGAAGTGGTTGGAGTCGATGGCTAGGATTGGGAACTCATATATAATTTCTGGGGTCGTTTCAGGAGGAGGCGTTTCTCCGGGTTGCTGATTCAGGACTACCCAAACTCTCTCGTTCGGATTAAGGACAATTACCTCTCCTCCGGCAGCCTGTGCCATCTCTCCATATGTTTTCAATGGTGTTTTTTTTGCCTCATAAGACGTAAGTATCTGCGCAAAATACATCTTAATATTCTTAGCCATTAAATCGGATATCGCTTTTCTTATATCAGGCATTCGTTCCGGATCTATCATGCCATCTGAGATAACAATTATCTCTTTAGTCCCTGAGGCACTATCCAATATTTTATCTGAAGCATACAGACCGATGTCAGGTTTCGTAATATCTGTTCCCACTTTAAAAGATACATTTCTCACGAATCCCTCAAGGATCATTCTATTTCCCTGACTACCCATAGAGAGAAGACTTGTCTGTTTAGTTTCCTCTGTCTGACCAAAAATCACAATAGCTACATTACTGTCTGATGAAATTTCCCGAATGATTTTAATGGCATTTGTGCTGATAAGGTCTCCGAAATTGATACCGGTTGTTGCATCTCCAAATGCTGTGCTAGCGGAATAATCGAGAGTCAACACGATATTCTTCCCGCCCCTATATTCCGCAGCTCTCGATATTATGGGCAGCATGGCTTCCACTGGCGAATTATTGTAATTCCCCTTATCGTATGAGGCATCCCCTCCCACCACCACAAGCCCGCCTCCACCACCTACATAATTCTTGAGAGAATCACTTCCCAATAATCCTGCACCCATATTATCTATTACCACAACCCTGTATTTGGACAGGTCGTCCGGAATAGACCCGGCGCGGTCAACAGAATACAGGCTGTCTATTGTTTTATAAAGAGGCGAACCAGTATCATCTGTTATCGCAAGCATCTTCGGCTTTGGCACAACGTACACGGATCTATAGAACTTATTGTTCGTGGGGAACCTGTCTTCACCCTCCGGCGTTATGGCAGCCTCCACAGTGTGCGTTCCAAGGGTCTTGAAGATATACGACACCGGAATGGTCTTAGTTTGTTCTGTCTGGACAATATTGCTCCCGTCGGGCAGGCTCACTGGCTTATCATCTATCTTTACATCAAGCCTGTAGCGAGCGCTTTCCCCTGCCTGCCTCACCACAATAATGAAAGTGTTCTCGTTCCCCACGATGAGGTTCTTTGTGCCCGCTATCTCCACGCTCATATCATTATGCAGCAGCTTCTGATTGACAGCGAACACACGCGTTCCGGTCTTTGAGACATACGAAACAGCATCTGCGAGGTCTTTCCCGTAATTGGCGTTCCCGTCGCTCACAAGCACGATGTTGTTGTTTTCAGACGCTCCGATTATCTCGTCACCCACAGGCGATGTCATGCCTGCGAACTGCCTGTACGTGGTCGAGGTCTTTGATTTTATTGCTTCGTATATTTTCTTTCCCGAATCCGTATTATACAGGTCCATGCTCATGGTCTGGTCTGCGAGGACAGTGATCCTTGGGGCGTCATCCTTCACTGTGGTCGTGCCCATCGTGAACGGCGAAGCAAGCGCTATTATCAGGAGGCTAAGTATTATCACGCGCGAGAGGATGAGGTATTTCGAAACACCTCGCCTTATGGCAAACAATCCTCCAAGTACCACGGGGCTTATCAGGAGTAAAACAAGTGGATTCATGAACTGGGGGGGAAAATCCATTATAGCTCACCCCTCCAGTGCAGGTAATAAAGCTCAAGTATCACAAGAATAATTGCAATGATTATCAGATAAATATCAAAATACTTCGGGGCGCGGATTATCTGGGTATTATAGGATATCTCCTTCGTCTCAGATGGCAGCACGGTTATCCCGCCGCCTGCAAGGTTTGATTCTTTCTCATCGTACAGGTTCACTGCCACCTCTTTATCAGGAAGCCCATAGACCCCGACCTCATCAAGCAGCAGGAGGTCTGTGGTGACGTTCTCACTCGGTGTCTTTACGGTCTCACGCGCCGGCAGCCTGATGTACTGTCCCGTCTTAGCATTGTATTCGCTCACGTCAAGGCTGCCGGTTATCCATTCAAGCATCTGTTTCCAGAAAAGCGGATATTCCGGAAGCGCGTGGAAATCGTTCCAGACTTTCGTATTCAGCGGGTCAAAGATATTGTCCCCCGCAGGGTCAGCAAGCCCTGAATATATCACTATCCCCTTCCCGTATTTCCAGTAGGCAAGCATCGGTGACTTATCCCCACCTTCCATGAGGGTCACTGCTCCTCTTTTCAGCGTAGCTTTGAAATGCTTCTTTACTTTAATCTTCTCGATCCCGATATCCTCTGTCATCCTGCTTCCCCGCACAACATTAAGAGATGTCTCTCCAGAAACCTCCCCGAGTTCCACGGGCAACATATCCATATTGGCAAGTTCAGGGGATGCTATTATCACAGCATTTCTTCCGGCTTTTACATGGTCTGAAATGCTCTTTTCGCCTTCAGGGGAAAGGGAACCGCTTACGAACACGATTGGATACGACGACAGCGCCGGGATGCTTCCCGTATCAGTTCTCTGGACAGTCACAAAAGGCGCAAGCTTCAGCGCAATTATGGAAGGAACTTTCGTATTGTTCGTAACATAAAGAATGTCCTTTTTAATAGAAACCGGTATTATGATATAGGCGCTGTCGTCAACAGGAAGCGCATCTTTTGCATCAATGGATATTTTTGTCTGCCCGGCACTCAGGTTGCTTATGGTAAAATATTCGTTCGACTCGGCTTTGACGTTAAGGTTCGTTGTAAGTTTGTTCGTGCCATCCGTGGCAGCATCAAGCTTTACTGTCTGGGGGGCTTTGTAGAAGTTATGAACAACGACCCTGTAATCGCTCCCTTCGAACCAGCCTCCCACTATCCCGATATTGTCAGTTTTCCCGGTCACAGTTACGAATTCCACAGTTATGCCATTCGCCTCTGCGAGCCTCTTTGAAACCGCAGGGTCTTCCCCTGTCCAGCTTGCAAAGTCGGAAACCACGACCATCCTGCCGCCTTCAGGAAGCATTCGCCGCCCAAGGAGCATGGCGCCTGATATGTCTGCGATCGTGGCTTTTGCCTTTAATTTTTTCATGGTATCAGATGCGCTTCCGGCAGGCACTTCCTTTACTGCCATTACGGGAACGTTCTCTGCAAGTATCACTGTATTTTTAGAGCTCAGGAACTTATTTGCCTCTGCTACCGCCCGGTCGAATCTCCCGTCAGCCTGCATGCTTGCAGAGGCGTCGAGGATGAACACCGTGTGCCCGCCGCCGAGTTCCTCGTTCGCAATAATAAAAGGCTCTGCTATTGCAAAAGATGCAAGTATCAGGACAAATAGCTGGATGAGGAAGAGAGGGTCTTTAAAGAACTTCCTGAACACGTTGAGCCGCTTCTTCTTTTCGATGTCCATCAGGAACATCAGCGAAGGTATCTTTATCTTAAGGGGTCGTGGACGCAGTAAATAAATGATTATAAGCGGGATTATTGAAAGGAGCGCGTACAGCCCGATCTGGTTTGCGAACTGTACAGGGTTGGTGAGCAGAGAGGTCAGTGGATCAGCCATTTTTACACCTTTTCAACAGCTTCTCTCTTGTTTATTATCTGGAAGATAGCCTCAAAGATCGGCATGTCAGTTGTCACAGTATGGAAATCAGCCCCGACCTGGAGGCTTGGCTCTTTTATCTTTGCGATATGGTCTGAGAGGCGCTTCTGGTATTCGGTCTGAAGGCGCGGGCTGGTATAGATGTCCAGCTTTTGTTCGGTCTCAAGGTCTATCAACCGTGCCTCGCCGCCAAGGTCGAGTTTCGTCTCCACAGGGTCAAGCACCTGGATGAGCACAAGTTCGTTATCCCCCAGCCTGAAAATTGCGTTCTTGATAGCGCTTGCGTCTGCCATGAAATCAGAAATGACGATAACGAGCGATCTTGACTTTATTATGCTTGAATATTTTTCCATGCAGTAATCGAACCTTGTTTTTCCTGAAAGCTCCATGCTATTGAGCAGGTCGATGGTCTGAGAGAGATAACGTCGTCCTCGCTTTGGTTTTGTGATATTTATCTCCTCTGAAAATGTGGACACCCCGAACTTCTCATTGTCCTTCGTAACAAGATATGCAAACCCCAGCGCCAGCATTGCTGCATACTCGAACTTATTGCGAAAGTCCATGCTCTTGCTTGTATCAAGCAGGATATGCGTGGTGAGGCTCTTCTCTTCCTCGAATTCCTTGACAAAGAGCTTTTCAGTCCTGCCGTACACCTTCCAGTCTATGGTCTTGAAATCATCCCCCTGCGTGTATTCACGGTAGCTCACAGGCTCCATGCCCCTACCTTTCAGTATAGAGCGGCGGCTTCCGCTGTAGGCTGTGGACACGCGCTTACGTACCATGAACGAGAAGCGGTCAAGCTCTTTGAAGAACGATGTGTTTATCATATGATTTCACTTTTTTTATTACATGAAAATGTAAACGCAAATATACGCTGAATTCCCGATTCAATAAATCTGCGTTCATCAATGCCGAAACCCTGCGGGTTCTCGACTCCGCGCACACCTATGCCCCGCAGGGCATAGGTGGACACGCCGGCTCCGAAAGCTACGCTTCTCGACTTGGTACCCACGTATGCCCTGCGGGGGCATACGTGTATGCGCCCTCCAGAGGCGCGACTCTGG
>JAYTKX010000068.1:0-11777 GCA_043729865.1 Methanobacteriota archaeon | reverse complement strand
CCAGAGTCGCGCCTCTGGAGGGCGCATACACGTATGCCCCCGCAGGGCATACGTGGGTACCAAGTCGAGAAGCGTAGCTTTCGGAGCCGGCGTGTCCACGTATGCCCTGCAGGGCATACGTGTGCGCGGAGTCGAGAACCCGCAGGGTTTCGGCATTGATGAACGCAGATATATAATTGACAGGGCGACGATAGAACACAGATTGCACGGATGACACGGATACGCACGGATCCGTGAAAATCCGCCTGATCCGTGTCATCCGTGTTCCAAATCGTAGTTGTAGTATTTTAGCATACAAGAACTCAATACATGAATGGAATTGATTACCCCACTCCATAAATCTGCGTTCATCTGCGTTTATCTGCGGTTTAAAATCGCTCGCATAATAATTTATCATCTGTATCACTGTCCTATACCCGCATGTTTGATACCAAGAATGTCCAGCGTCTCCTGGCTAAGTCCCACGCCGCGCAGGCGTTCCCTGCTTCCACGCAGTGACTCTATCGCATTTATACCAAGCGACCCAAGGACTTCCTGTATCTCATGCCCCCAGGCTGTAAGCAGGTTGCACAGCCTGTCAGCTCCGACCTCAGGGTTCAGCCTGCGCACAAGTTCCGGTTTCTGCGTTGCTATGCCCCATGCGCAATTTCCGGTGTAGCATTTCTGGCAAACGCGGCAGCCCATAGCGATAAGTGAAGCCGTGCCTATGACGCATGCGTCGGCGCCAAGCGCGATAGCCTTCACAACATCAGCGCTCTGCCTGATGCTTCCTCCAACAAGGATGGAGGCGCGGTTGCGTATACCTTCCTGTCTCAACCTGTCGTCAACTGCTGCAAGAGCAAGCTCTATGGGTATCCCGACATGGTCGCGGATGATCATGGGCGCTGCTCCCGTGCCGCCGCGGAATCCGTCTATCATAACAATATCCGCCCCTGCGCGCACGATGCCGCTTGCTATCGCTGCGACGTTATGCACTGCCGCTATCTTTACGGATACCGGTTTCTTATAATCTGTCGCTTCCTTTATTGCGTAAATAAGCTGCGACAGGTCTTCGATAGAATAAATATCATGATGCGGCGCAGGTGACAATGCATCAGTGCCCACAGGGATCATACGGGTCTTTGAGATGTCCTCTCCGACCTTCTCACCTGGGAGATGTCCTCCGATGCCGGGTTTTGCACCCTGCCCGATCTTTATCTCCACAAGCGCGCTGTTGTTCAGGTACTTGCTCGTGACACCGAATCTTCCCGATGCGACCTGAACTATGATCCTGTCCGTATAACTTGCAAGATCTTCATGCAGTCCTCCCTCGCCCGTATTCATCAGCGTCCCCATGCGCCTTGCAGCCATTGCCAGCGCCTTATGCGCGTTCAGGCTGATAGCGCCATAGGACATTGCGGCGAACACGATAGGTATATCAAGTTTCACCTGCGGAGCAAGTTCTGTCTTCAGGCTTATATCGCTGTCAAAATCAAGGCATTCTGGCTTTGCACCCAGGTATGTGCGCAGTTCCATAGGTTCACGAAGCGGGTCAATGGACGGGTTTGTCACCTGGCATGCGTCTATCAGCATATGGTCCCAGTATATGGGATACGGTTTCGGGTTTCCCATGGCTGTAAGTATGATACCGCCGCTTTCAGCCTGCTTCAGTATGTTCTTTCTTATTTCAGGGGTCCAGTTATATCCATCCTTGTAATCAAGCTGATTCTCAGTGATGGTTATAGCACTCTCTGGACAGAACGTAGCGCACCTGTGGCATGCCACGCACTGCCTGTTGTTGGGTGTTACCTTGTCCTTGAACTCGATGGCGCCGAAGCTGCAGTTGATAACGCAGCGCTTGCACCGCCTGCATTTCTCATGGTCAACGTTCACAACGAATTCTGCGGGAAGCTGTGATTCCATTATTCCACCCCCTCTTTAAGAGTGCCTATGACAGCAGTCCCTGCTTTCGGGCTCCATACAGCGTCAAGGTCGGGTGCTATCTCACGTATCGCAGACTCCTCTGATGCCATGTAGAGCATATCGTCCTTGCGCGCTGCAGTCATGGGACGCAGCTTTATCCTGTCGTTAAGTCCCATCATGCCACTGCTGTGACCAAGGATTATGCTAAATGGTCCGTTCATAAGCGTGCTCCCGTAAACCTGCCGTATCGCAGTAGCTATTTTCTTTTGCTCTGGCTCCATGCGGTCGATGTCCTTCCAGAAAGGCGACGCGAGCGCCTTCACTGCCAGGTCCATGGGAAGCTTATGCCTCCTCACCAGCAGGTCGAAAAGATATGCTATGACCTCGGTATCTGTTCTCAGTTCGAGTTTATACCCGAACATCTCAAGATAGCGCTTGTTAATGCCATAGGAAGATATCTCGCCGTTATGCACAACAGACCAGTCAAGAAGCGTGAATGGATGCGCTCCTCCCCACCAGCCCGGAGTGTTCGTGGGGAACCTGCCGTGCGATGTCCAGATATATGCGCTGTACTCCTCTAATTTGTAGAACTTGCCGATATCCTCGGGGTATCCTACGCCCTTGAACGCGCCCATGTTCTTCCCGCTTGAAGCAACAAATGCCCCTTCTATCTCGGAGTTTATCTGCATAACGATCTTCATGGCATAATCCCGCTCTGTCAGGAATTCAAGCTTATTCTCAGGCACCTCAAGGAAGTACCTCCAGAGTATCGGAGGATTTCTGATGCCGTTCTCCCTGTGTGTGGGAATGGCTTCGTCCTTATCAACATTGAATACGTCTTTGAAGAACTCTTCAGTGGCTTCTTTTGCCTCGATATTATCGAACATCATGTGGAAAGCGTACTGGTGTTTCCTTTTCGGATAAATTCCATACGCTGCAAATCCTCCACCAAGACCGTTGCTTCGGTCGTGCATGCAGGCGATGGATCTAATTATCACGCTGCCGTCAATGCGTCTGCCTTCTTCACTCATCAATCCGGAGATCGCACATCCGGACGGTATTCTTTGATGAACCCGTCCTGATGAATTGATTATCTTAGGGTTCATCAAACCATCACACTTCATTTTCTTCTCCTTTTTCCAATATTAGCAATAATTTCTTAAGTTCTTCTGCCCCGCTTTTTGGAAGTTCGGGGAGCTTTAGTTTTTTTCTCACTGAAGTTGGTTCGCCAAGCCTCCCTTCTTTCCTGAACATCTCGATGCTGGCGCTATACCCCGCTGGTAATTTTCCTTTCTCTATAGCAATATGTTTCAGCTTATCAAATATCTTATTCATACCCATCTTCTGCGGGCATAGTTCATAGCACGTATAGCAGTCCACGCAGCGCCATATGTTATGGGATCCGATAACAGCTTCGAGTTCTCCTGAAAGCAGTTTTCCTATGATCTCATTCGGATTGAATTCGGGATTCACCTTAACGACAGGGCAATCATTGACGCATGCGCCGCACTCGTAGCACTTGCGCAGCGAGGGGAGGTCAAATACCTCTTTGAGCGTTTTTAGATAGTTGTACCTTGATTCCCACGTTGACAGGAAATCCGCAGTATCTATCCTGTGCATGTCCATGCCGAGTTCCTGTGCCGTGAAACCCATCGCAAGACCAAGCAGTTCAGGATAATAGAGAATGGGGACATTCAATTTCTCCCCGCTCTTTTGCAGGAGGTACTGGCGCGAGTCATACTGCATGAAGCATGACGGGCATGTGAGAGCAAGGGCATCTGCCTTTTTTGTGACCTCAAGAAGCTTCATACGCGCAAGGGCTGAGGCTTCATCCGGTTCATCCGCAGTATTGAGATTTCCGCCGCAGCACAGCATCTTTGTTTCGTATTCAATGCTTTTTGCGCCAAGCGCTTCTATCAGCGCGTCGAACTTCTTTGGCTTGTTCGGGTCGTCAAAGAATATGGAGGAACTGGGGCGCAGCATGTGGCATCCTGCATGTGTGGCGATCTTCATCCCGTCAAAGGGTTTCTTTATGAGTTGTTTTATCTTCGGGATACCAATCTCGTCATGCAGCGCTTCGACAAGATGCTTTACTTCGATGGTTCCGCGGTATTCCAGCCCTGCGGATGCAAGTACTTTATTGACCTCTTCCCTGAGACCGGGATTTACCCTCATTTCCACTTCGACGGATTTCAGGGTGCTGTAGCAGCCGTTGCAGGGTACGAGCAGATCATGCCCTGCTCTTTCTGCCAGAGCAAGGTTCCTTGCTGCCGTAACATACCAGCTCATTTCGCCTATCGGTTTGATGATACTTTTTGTTGGGCAGCATGTGGCTCCTTCAAGGTCGTGCAGAACGCAGCCCAGCTTTGCCAGAACAAGCCTCGTTGATTTTTCCATGAAGGGAAAACGGGCGGGGATAATACAGCCTAAGAATAATGTGTATTCAGACATTTTTCCTCTCGTTGGGGAAGCTGACGATAGTTGTAATATTATTTAAAGTTTGCTCAGTAATAGGCAAGGTACTGGTGGTTGGGTATATAAGGATTTCCAGTCGTTGAACAAAAATTGGCATTGATAAATTCAAGTGCAGTCCATTTAACGCATGGGATGACTACAAAGTCCGATATAAAGACTCAATAAGATTGGTCGAAATCGAAAATGTGGAAAGGCTCAGAAAATGCAAAACGTCCAAAAATGGTTATAAGACGTACCAATGTCCAAAATGCGGTAAGAAAAAATATATCCCCTTCAGGCACATACGTAACAGATAACTATATTTGGAGTCACTCCAAATTTGGAGATATGAAAGGTATAAATGGCTTGGAACTATCTCCGAAAAAGATAGACTATCTGAAATTTATCAAAGAAAAGAAAAGGGCAAAGACCACCGAAATATCAAATGAGTTCAAGGTCGATCCTTCCACTACAACCAAGATATTGCTTGAACTTGCAAAAACTGATCTGATAACCTATACACCATATCATGGCTGTTCCCTGACAGAAAAAGGATTAGAGTACGCAGAGTTCTTAAACAGACGACATGGACTTATAGTATGCATGCTAGCAGGTATGGGGGTGGAAGTAAAAACTGCATGCAAAGCTACGCAAAGATTCGAATATTTTGTTTCTAAAGATGTCGTGGACATACTGTGCATGAATCTCTCTCACCCTGATCACAGTCCATGTGGAACAAAGATAAGTCACGATATTTGCTGTTGCTGTCCGGGAGGTCCATGAGATGAACTCCATGAGGTATATTATAGTTCTAATAATAATCGGTATTTTTCTTGTGAGCATCACAGGATGTGTTCAGCCACCGCAACAGAACAGCGGGAAAGTAAAGATGGTTACCACATTCTATCCTCTATATGAATTCTCACAAAGGATAGGCGGGGATAGAGTTGAAGTCTCAATCCTGGTTCCTGCTGGAGTTGAGCCTCACGAGTGGGAACCTGGGCCAAGGGATATCATTAAGATACAGTCGGCCCAGATATTTGTTTATAATGGGGCTGGATTTGAACCGTGGGTTGAAGAAATGTTAAAAGGAATCGATTCTGAGAGATTAATCGTAGTGGATTTCAGTAAAGGGACTGAGTTACTTAAAGAAGAAGGGGAAGCCCTTGACCCCCATATCTGGTTAGACCCGGTATTTGTAAAAAATCAAGTAGATCTTATCGAGGAGGCATTGATAAAAAGCGATCCTGAGAACGAAAAATATTATATGGCAAATGCGCAAACCCTCAGAGAGGAGTTAACTAAATTAGATGAGGAGATAAGAAAGGAGCTAAGTTCTACAAAAAAGAAAGTTTTCATAACATCACATGCAGCCTTTAGCTATTTTGCTAAAAGATATGGTTTAAAGCAGATCGCTATCGCAGGATTGTCGCCAGAAGCAGAGCCGAGTCCTGCAAAAATTGCTGAGATAGTCAAAATTGCAAAAAATAATGAAGTGAAATACATTTTCTTTGAAACCTTAGTCAGTCCGAGGCTATCCGAGGTAATTGCAAAGGAAGTTGGGGCAAAAACACTTGTGCTCAATCCAATAGAAGGGCTTTCGCAAGCTGAGATAGATGAGGGGATAACATACTTTACAGTAATGCGGGATAACTTGAAAAACCTGAAACTCGCGCTGGATGAGTAAAATGGGAGAAAAAATCATTGAGATAACTAATATAAACTTTGACAGTGATGGCATAAGCATTCTTGAAGATATTAATCTTGTTATTGAGCGGGGAGATTTTTTAGGAATTATTGGCCCCAACGGCTCTGGCAAAACAACTCTTCTGAAAATAATGCTCAGACTAATAAAACCAAAAAGCGGCACGGTAAAATTGTTCGGTGAGAATATACATCATTTTAAGGATTGGCATAGAATAGGCTATGTTGCCCAGCATGCCATAAATTTTGATGTGAATTTCCCTTTGAGTGCATTTGAAGTTGTTTCCATGGGTAGATTCTCAAAAAAAGGATTGCTAAGAAAGCTTGATAAAAAGGATTTGCAAATAATCGAAGATGCCTTAGAGATAGTAGGCATGAAAGAATATAAAAATAAAAGGATAGGTGCGCTATCAGGCGGAGAGAAACAGCGAGTATTTATAGCAAGGGCTCTGGCAAGTGAACCTGAATTATTGATTCTTGACGAACCTACCGCAGGCGTGGATGTTCGCGTGCAAAAAGAGTTCTATGATTTTTTAGAGAAGTTAAACAAAGAGAGAAGAATTACTCTTGTCCTGGTTACTCACGATATCGGTACAGTAACTTCCCGTGTAGGAAAGCTAGCATGCATGAACAAAAGGCTTTTCCCAGAATGCCATCCTGAGGAAATTTTCGCAGGTGTGCCAATAGAAGGAATGAAAGTAGTACACCATCTGCATGGAGAGTAGCATGCTGGAGATACTTCAATATGGTTTTATGCAGCGAGCCTTCATTGCTGGCATAATGATCGCGATAATATGCTCTGCTATAGGTACTTTTATTGTTTTAAAAAGGCTCTCGATGATCGGCGATGGACTGGCTCATATCGCACTAGGTGGAATAGCACTGGGTTTGTTTTTTAACGTTTATCCTGTCATTTCAGCCCTGGTGTTCTCGGCAATTAGCGCTCTGGGTATCAATCGTTTGCGAAAAACAAACGTTCATGGGGACGTTGCGATAGCAATATTCTTCTCAGCAGGTCTTGCTGTAGCTGTAGTTCTGTTAAGCCTCGCAAATGGTTTCAATGTTGGCCTGTTCAGCTACCTGTTCGGGAGCATCCTTACAGTAAACGAAACAGATTTACAAATAGTTCTGGGATTAGGCATATTAACTGTAGGGGCTATAATTCTCTTTTATAAAGAGTTCGTCTATCTTACCTTTGACGAGGAATCTGCGATGGTCAGCGGAATCCCTGTAGATAAATTAAATGATGCACTTGTTGTCTTAACTGCGATAACGGTTGTTATATCAATAAAAATAGTGGGAGTTCTGCTGGTCTCATCTCTGCTTGTAGTTCCCACGGCAACAAGTCTGCAAATATCTAAAAATTTCAAAGAAACAATATTATTTTCGACAGTGTTTGCGATACTTTCTGTAATAACAGGTTTAATTAGCTCTTATTATTTCAACATAGCTACGGGAGGAGCAATAGTGTTGGTTTCTATTGTTTTCTTCATTGCTATAACGCTGTACAAGAATTTTAAGCTAAAATTAAGCGCATAAAGTGCTTGACATTCAACTTCAGAGTTTATACACAGTCTGACATGATATATCTTGTATATGCTTTTATCGCCAGCATTTGCGGCTGGCGTGCTTATATCCACAGCTTTGTTCGTGATGATACACGCCTGCAAAGAAACAGAATGCGATGTTCACACAACGGGCTGGGTGGGAATGATAGGGCTGGGACTTGAGAGCGCGCTGGACGGTATTGCGATAGCGGTGGGTTATTTTACTCATGAAGCCCTTGGTCTTATCATTGCTTTTGCTGTGGCTGTGCATGAACTTCCTGTGGGCTTCTCGACAAGCATTATAATGATGCGCTCGCATTATGACCGGAAAAACACACTTCTGGCGCTCTTTGTGACATTATTCCTCACTGTATTATGGAAAGAATACTCGGGATATAGGGGAAAAGTATAATATCTTGTATTATAAGGTGGAGTAACATTTATGCAGCTTGAAAAACTCAGACACGGCACAGAACTTATAAAGCGCGGTTTTGCCAGCATGCAAAAGGGCGGGGTCATAATGGACGTAACCACGCCAGAAGAGGCACTGATAGCGGAAAGAGCCGGCGCGGTGGCTGTAATGGCGCTCCACCTGGTGCCTGCGGATATAAGGAAAGCAGGCGGGGTTGCAAGAATGGCAGACCCTGCTGTTATTGAAGCGATAATGAATTCAGTTACAATACCAGTCATGGCGAAAGTCAGGATAGGTCATTTTGTGGAGGCGCAGATCATTGAAGCATTAGGCGTTGACATGGTGGATGAATCAGAAGTACTTACGCCTGCAGACGAGATGTTCCATATAGATAAGACAAAATTCACTATCCCGTTCGTCTGTGGCGCACGCGACCTTGGTGAGGCGCTTCGCAGGATAAACGAAGGCGCTGCGATGATACGGACAAAGGGAGAGGCGGGAACAGGCGACGTAAAAGAGGCTGTGCGGCACATGAGAGCGATCATCGGAGCGATACGGGAACTCAAAGGTAAGACTTCGGGTGAACTCACTATTGAAGCCCGGAAAATAGAAGCGCCGATAGAACTTGTGAAAGAGGTTGCACAACTCCAGAGGCTTCCTGTCGTGAATTTCGCCGCGGGCGGCATAGCTACCCCGGCGGATGCGGCGCTCATGATGAAACTTGGTGCGGACGGCATCTTTGTTGGTTCAGGGATATTCAAGGCAGAGAACCCTGAGAAGATGGCTTCGGCAATAGTTGAGGCTGTGAATAATTACGATAATCCTTCGGAACTTGCCCGGATATCAAAGGGACTGGGTGGGGCTATGAAGGGAATAGATATCAGGAGCCTTACTGAAAAGGAAATGCTGGCGACGCGCGGTTCGTAGTCAGTTCGATCCTTCAAACGAGCTTTTGATTGACTGGATAAGAAGTGTAATTCCAAATAAATTTATTACTCACCTGTGCATACTGAGGTGTTATGATCGTCTCCATGACACTTGAACTAAAAGATATCCCGGGACAGCTTGTCCTGGCTCTCGCACCGATATCAGAGCTGCACGGGAATATCATGAGCGTGGTTCACCAGCATGAAGAAAAAACCCCGAGGGGAACGATCCCTGTGCAGATAACCTTCGAGATAGAACAGGGCGTTCTTGCAGAACTCATAGGTAGACTGGAAAAAAGCGGCGTCGGGGTGGCAAGGGTTGGCGAGGAGAGGCTGCGTTCCTCTGTTTCTGTTGTGCTCATTGGTCATATCATCCATTCGGATATAGGAGATACTATAGACAGGATAGATTCCACAGGTTTCGCTGAAGTCGTGGACCTGTCGCTTTCCATGCCTGCGATAGAAAAGACCTCATCTGCATACCTTGTTATCAATGCCGAAGGCGAGAAGGAATTAAAAAATGCGCTTGAAATACTGCGTGAAGTGGCAAGCAAAAAGGACCTTCTCATGATAGAACCCATAAGGCATAACCAGGAGGCGACATGAAGACCGTAAGATTATCCATAATCGGCTTCGGCGCAGTGGGACAGGGAGTAGCGCGAGCCATCCTGTCAAAAAAAGAGAAACTTGAAGGACAGGGGATCGACCTTCGCGTTGTGGGTATATCGGATTCGAAAGGCAGTGAGATAAATGTCAGGGGGATCGACCTTGAGAACGCTCTTGACAGGAAAAAACAAAAAGGCACTGTTGCAAAAGGCAATAAGAGCGCGCTTGATATCATCCGTGATGTGGAACATGAGATCGTCGTGGAAGCCACACCTACCAACATCAAGAACGGCGAGCCGGGCTTGAGCAATATTTCTGCTGCTTTTAATGCAGGAAAACACGTTGTCACTTCAAATAAAGGTCCCCTGGCGCTGTGCTTCTCGCAATTGAAGGAAGCTGCCGAGGATAACGGAGTGTTTTTCAGGTACGAAGCGACTGTGGGCGGCGCAGTCCCGATATTCAATCTTATCCATGAATCACTGGCAGGGAATCGCGTTATCGGGATAGAGGGCATACTTAACGGAACGACCAACTATATACTCACCCGGATGGCTGAAGAGAGGCTGCCGTATGAGCTTGTGCTGAAAGAGGCGCAGGAACTGGGGATAGCCGAGACTGACCCGACATATGATGTCGAGGGCATTGATTCAGCATGCAAACTTGTAATACTCGCGAACTCGGTTTTCGGGGAGAAAGCCACCTATCGTGACGTAAAAGTTACGGGAATAACGAAGATAACGCCAGAAGCGCTTGAGCTTGCCAGCAAGAACAACTATGTAGTAAAGCTCATCTGCGAAGCAGGGAACGGAACGCTGACAGTGGCGCCGAGACTTGTTCCTAAGAAGCATCCCCTTGCAGTGGGCGGTACGCTGAACGTGGCGTCCATTCTGACAGACCTGGCTGGAAGGATAACGATCAGCGGAAAGGGCGCCGGTTCGATAGAGACCGCAAGTTCCATATTGAGCGATATATTATACATTGTCAGAAATTCATGAAGGTTGTCCGCGTCAGGGAAGAGGAAGCTGAAACCGTAAGACAGGAACTGATCTCAAAAGGTGCTGTTGATAAGACAAGAAAACTTGTTAAGAGGAACGGGTTTATCGAAATTCCTGTTACAGATTTAGCGGTTGAGTTTACCGTGATCGAACAGGAAGAGCCTGAATTCTATATTCCTGAAAAAACACTTGGCAGCATTCTCGATATACCGGAAAATGAGAAAAAACTTCTGCCTTCCGGATGGCAGTTGCTGGGGGATGTGATCATCATCACGCTGGTCGAAGAAATGGAAACCCGGAAAAACGATATCGCAAAAGCCTTATTATCCATGTACCCTGGCTGCAGGACTGTGCTTCTCGACAGGGGTATAAGCGGTCAGATGAGGCAGCCGGAGCGGGAAATTATCGCTGGTGAGAAAACAGAGACTATCCACAGGGAGAACGGGTGCCAGTTCAAGCTCGATGCAATGCGCATCATGTACTCACAGGGCAACCTTGCCGAGAGAAAGCGGATGAGCAGGCTTGGCAAAGGTGAGGTGGTGGTTGATATGTTCGCAGGCATCGGGTATTTCTCCATTCCAATGGCTGTGCATTCTAAACCTGAGAAGATCTTCGCAATAGAGATAAATCCTGTATCATCCGGTTATCTGAGAGAAAATATCAGGTTGAACCGGGTGGAAAATATTATAGAACCCGTTGAGGGGGACTGCGCTCTCGTCACCCCGCGCGGGATCGCGGACAGGGTCGTCATGGGATACCTGGACGCGTATCCATATCTTGAGAAAGGTATCTGCACCCTCAAGCCCGGCGGAATGATGCATTATCATGAGGCTGTGCCTGAAGCTGTGGAGCAGCGACCCGTCGCGAGGATAGTTGAAGCTGCAGGAAAGCTGGGGCGAAAGGTGGAGATGATCGAGGCGCGAAGGATCAAGAAATATTCGCCCGGGGTATGGCATGTGGTGGTGGATGCGAAGATATATTAAATGCGAGACGGAACAAAAAATGTCGCAGATCGAAAAGGTAAAGTTTTGAATAAAAAAAACTTAAGGGCACGGTGGTGCCCCATCGTTGGAATTGATATTGAGATATAAAAAAAAATTAGTATCTCTTCGGTTTATGTTTCTGGTAGCAATCCCTGCAATATACCGGTCTGTCACCGGATGGCTGGAAAGGTACTTCGGTTTCCTGACCGCAATCTGCACAGGTTGCCTTGTGCATTTCTCTTGGTCCG
>JAYTKX010000067.1:0-20372 GCA_043729865.1 Methanobacteriota archaeon | reverse complement strand
TAGTTCTGCGCATAACAAACGATAAAATTACGACCATTGAGGAAAGAATCAGGTTCAACAAATCTGCGCCAATCTGCGAAATCTGCGGATTTTCATAGGAAATTTTATCCACAGATTGCGCAGATTTTCGCAGATAGAAAATAGCGCAAGACTATAATTCTATCATTTATCTCGGTTATTTGTTGCTAATTGACACTTGACGAGACAATAGTCTGATTTACATCATTCCGATATGATCCAATAATTCCCTCCTGATCCCTGTCCTCCTAACAGCATCCTCTTTATCCTTATAAGGTCTTCCCATCACTATCTTCCCTGCCTGTTTTCTCCCCACGCCAGGTATCTGTTCTAAAAGCTTCAGCGGCGCCCTGTTAATGTCCACCGGAACTGGTATCCCTGTTATCGACCTGTACCCGTGATCTGTCACCATGACATCATAGAACCGGTTCATTTCCACCTGCGCCGGGATGCCCACAAGTAGCGGGTATGTGCCAAGCTGCCTTCCGAATGTGATCTTATCGAAAATTTCAGTGCGGACATCTTTCATGACCGTCCCGACCGGAGCAACCCGGCGCAGCATCGGCATGTCTATCTCGTTTCGCATCTTTTCCTTATATCGCAGGAAAAGTTCCTTATGTTTTGCCGCAAGATCTTCATATCCCTGCATGGGCGTACCTGCAAACGTCATCACCTGCCTGATATTCACACGGCGCACCATGAGACCGCTGTCAAGCACTTTCTTCATGAATTCAAAGTTAAGCTCGAAAGTCTTCTTTGTCTCGCCCTTTAGACCGTGGACAAAGTTGATGCCAGGAAGAAGCTCAGGAAGACCGCTCTCACCCCGCGCTGCCCCCACTTCGTTCAGGAGCTTTATGGCTTCGAACACCTCTTCTGGCGAGGCTTTCAGGTCGTTCGCCCTGATAACCTCAGGGTCAGCGCTTTCCATACCAAGCGCAGCCACATCCCCAGATGTGTGGTATTTAACGATTATCTCTGCGATCCTTCGCGACTCTTCGGGGAATCGGGCAAGCGTAACGGGATTTGCATTATCCATGTGCAGCACCTTGAGATCAGGCGCAGCATTACGGATACCCCTATACAGCCCTTCAATTGCTGCGGGGTCAGGGACACCTTTTTTAGCTCTATACATAAAGAGGTCTGGCTGCCTGCCGAGCCTGAAGTAGCGCGCCCCGTGTTGATACAGCGCAGCCACTTCCTTTACTACATCAGTGATCTCCCGGTAATCCGGCTTCCCGTAGAACGGCTCGGTGCAGAAAGAGCAGTGGGAATGGCGCGGGCATCCCCTGTAGGTCTCAAGTTCGCACATGACATAAGGATAATCGGGGTGCTGTTTGATAATGAACGCCCCTTTCTCGCTCCACCGCGCTATCTCCGCCGTTGTCCTCATCCTGTGCCCCGCGCTGGCAGGGTCGGAGGGGACGTCCAAAATATCATGAACGAATGCCTCAATATCTTTTTTTGCAGGTAAAAACCCGGTCAATTCAAGCTCTTTTGCCGATGTACCACCCTCTTCTCCAAAACCCAGCCTTACAGGTCCACCCAGTATCTTTGTACCCCCAAGGTGAGAGAGCTCCCTCAGCTCACCCATGCTTATCGGGGTCGCGCGCAGGTATTTTCCCGGCACTGTCGTCCCTGCCACTACCACCGTGATATCATAATTGAGTTTCTCTTTCCCCGCGCGAAGCTGGTCTATCGTGCGGTATGAAATATCCTCTTCAGGTATGCCTTTTTCGATCATAGCGCCCGCTATATACCTGGGATACGGAGCCATATAAGGCGGAACGCCCAGGCAGGCGGGTTCATCCACATAACCATCTATTATGAGAGCGCGCATAGGTTATCTTTATCTTACTTCAATTTTAATTAACCTTCGATGACTGACATTTTTGAGATTGCACACAAAGCCCTGGGATACACAACGAAAGCCGGCGCTGACGAAGCCGAGATATACTGCATCAGTGGCAGGTCTGTAACGATCGATGTACAGAAGGACGAGATCGACCTTGCAAAAGAAAGCCTCATCTCCGGCATAGGGATACGCGCTATCGTGAAAGGCGCAGTTGGTTTTTCAAGCACCAATGACCCGTCGCGCGTAGAAGAAGCGTGCATCCTTGCCGTGAAATCCGCCCGCGTAAGGAAAGGAGACCCGGAATGGTCTGGTCTTCCCGGACAAAAAGAACATCCGGCTGTCAGGGACATCCTGGACAGAAAGCTTGTGAACATCGACATCGAGTCCTGTATAGAACATACAGCGCGGATGATAGAAGGAGCAAAGAGCGTTCCTTCGGTATCGCCCACGTCTGGAAATTTCATGAGCCTGAACTCGAGAACGCTCATCCTGAACTCCAATGGCGTCGAGGTTGAAGAGGAGGATACCTTTGTAAATGCTTCCATAGATACATCAACAAAAGGCGCGGAAATGTCCACAGGATCTGAATTTGACGCTTCAAGGATGCTTGACATCGATTTTTACAGGATAGGGCAGGCGGCGGCGCTTCTTGCTTCCAGGTCACAGAACGGGGTGAGCGCAGGAACCGGGGACATGACGGTGCTCCTTGAGCCTCTGGCTTTTTCCGATATTCTTGAAAATACCTTCCTGACATCACTGAACGCAGATAACGTACAGAAAGGCAGGTCAGCTCTCAGTGGAAAAATGGGAAGCATGATAGCGCATGAAGAACTGTCGCTGATAGACGACGGCACACTTTCAGGCGGGATAGGGACATCATCCACAGACGATGAAGGGACGCCGTCTGGAATAAATGAGCTTGTGAAGAACGGCACGCTGATGTCATTCATTTACGACTGCTATACTGCAGGAAAAGAGAAAAGAGAAAGCACGGGCAACGCCGTGCGCGGTTCGTTCACCTCAACACCGTCAATAAGTGTCCGCAATCTTATCGTTGATTACCCGAAATCGGATATTTTAGGTGAAACAAAGAACGGAGTGATCGTCAATTCAGTGATCGGAGCGCACACGGCAAATCCCATATCAGGGGACTTTTCAGTGGAAGCGCGGAATTCATTTTTAATAAGGGACGGAGAGGTAGCATCGCCCATAAAGTCGATGATGATATCCGGGAATATCTTTGAGCTGCTGAAAAATATCGACGGCGCGGGAAAGGATATAAGAAGAATGGGTAATGTCATCACACCGACACTGAGGGTTTCGAAATTGAAGGTAATCGGGTAGCTGAGTTAATAAAATCTTCCAGTTGATGACGCGCCTCCTCCTCACGCATTTGCTGCGGGGGATGCTTCATGAAATATGCGGAAGCGGGTATTATCGGACCCCCGATCTTCCGGTCAAGAGCAATTTTCGCCACGCGGACGGCGTCAACGACCACCCCGGCGCTGTTCGGGCTGTCCTCAACCGAGAGTTTCAGGTCAAGATAAGCAGGTACTTCGCCAAAAAGTTTGAAATCTATCTTCAGGTGGCATATCTTGTTATCATTAAGGCTGTCGATGCAGCCGTTGGGCCCTGCATACACATACGCGTCATAAGGTATCTGTGACGACACGGATTCGGTCTTTGATATCTTCTTGGACTTAAGCCTTGACGGGTCAGTCATATTCCTGAAATCCGTATTCCCTCCAACATTCAACTGATATGTGCTTTCTATCTTTGCCCCGCGGTCTATTATCATCTGGGTCAGGGTGCGGTGAACTATCGTGGCGCCCACAAGGCTTTTTATATCATCCCCGATAACAGGGAGACCTGCCTTCATGAACTTTCCAGCCCACTGTCTGTCTGATGCGATGAACACCGGGATGCAGTTGATAAATGCGCATCCAGCCTCAATAGCCTGTGAGGCATACCATTTTACCGCTTCTTCGGAACCCACCGGCAGGTAATTTATTAATATATCCGCCTTCGATTTTTTCAGAACTGATGCAACATCTACCGGTTTCTGGGAATCATCCACACGGAAATAATCCTTCATGTGAGGCGCAACTCCGTCAAGCACCTGTCCCTTCATCACCTCAACACATGATTCAGGGATATCTGAGAATTTTTTGGTACAGTTCGGTTCGGAAAAAAGAGCATGAGAGAGGTCTTTCCCGATTTTTCTTTTGTCAATATCAAATGCAGCCACTGGTTTTATATCCGATATCAGATAGCCTCCAAGGGAATTATGCATAAGACCAGGGACGAGGTCGTCAGAAGCATTTACGTTTTTGTAGTACTCAAGTCCCTGGACGAGCGATGACGCGCAATTACCTGCGCCTGCGATTGCTATTCTAATGCCTGCCATTTTAATACCCTTTCAGTCATAACTTTTATTTGACTTAAAAGTTGTTATTTAAGTGTTCCTTTGACATACGCGATTCTCTGGAAAACCGTAAAGAAAGAAATTACTGTTACCAGAAGAACAGCCCAGTTGACCAAGTTAATGAACGCGCCAAAAATCAGTATCAACATCCTGACCGCCCTTTCTCCAACACCAACGGAAGCAGTGGCCCCGGCAGCCTCTGCGCGAGCTCTCGTGTAGCTTACCATTAACGAGCCCACTATTGCCAGCGAGCCGAGGAACCATTCAGGAAAAGGGGGGAACGAGGTCATGCCCCCATACATCGCTCCTATCAGTACTGCCGCGTCCGCAAACCTGTCGCAGACCGAATCAAGAAAACCTCCGAAACGTGTCGTCCTGCCATTTTCGCGAGCAACCGCCCCGTCGAGGGCGTCAAAAATACCACTCAGGAGCAGAATAGACCCTGCCGCCACGACTTCCCGTCTTGCAAAATAAACTGCCGCTGCAATGCTTAATAACAGACCCAGAAGGGTCAGAGTGTTAGGGTTCACTCCAACGATCTTTTTTGCAAACGGTCTGAGTACATCTCTGACAACCAGTTTTATTTTGTCGAGCATTTATTTTCTATTACCTTGCAAGATAATCAATATTGCTACTTCCTATTTTATGCTTTTAATCAGAACGTAGACAAAGGTGATAATTATCAGGGACAGTACTATCCCGAAGAACTTTTGAATATCTGTTATTATAGAATAATATTCAAGATAATATAAACGCTGTAAGTATATGAGAGCAACATGTATTACCAGTACAAAAGCAAATGCTGCAAGCAATATGAACGCTTTTTTGAATTCTGCGTATTTTAAAAATATTCTGGATCTGACCACATCCGGATCCCTTTTACTGAGATAATAAACTACATACATTAATAATAAAAATGTTATTATAATTATTGGAAGAACCACAAATTCATTTATAATTTCCAAAACGTTTTTGATATCCATCATACTATTATAGCCTTATAGACATCAATAAAATAAATGTTTCTGATACTATGAACCTAATAGATAGAAAATTATTAATATCAATACAGGATGGGATCCCAATAGCCTCTGAACCTTTCAAACAGGTGGCAAAAGAGCTTGGAATATCCGAAGATGCTGTTATCCGCAGGCTTGCCGGAATGATTAAAGATGGCGCAATACGGCGCTTTGGCGCGTCTATAGGGCACCGGGCGATCGGAATTACTGCAAACGCTATGTGTACATGGAACGTCCCTGATGACAGGGTTGAAGAAGTGGGCGCGCTCATGGCAGGTTTTGCAGAAGTCACCCACTGCTATGAACGCCCGCGCTACCCGGGCTGGAAATATAACCTCTTCACCATGATACACGCCTATTCACGGGAAGAATGTGAAAAAGTGGCAAATGAGATATCAATTGCGACAGGAATTAAGGATTACAGCATTCTTTTCAGCGAGAGGGAATTTAAAAAGACAGGTGTAAGGTTATGAAAAAGTTTCTTCCTCTGATGCTTGACCTGACAGGAAAAGAAGTGGTCATATTTGGCGGAGGGAAGGTGGGGGAACGGAAAGCCTCGTTTTTTTCACATGCAGCGAAGGTTACTATTATAAGCAGGGATTTCACTCCCGATCTTGAGAGGTTATTTGAGGATGGAAAAATAAAGCTTATAAAGGTTCAAGACCTCACGGATGATGAAATACTCAGGTACATGAAAAACGCTTTTATTGTGATCCCAGCCACCAGCGATTCAATTTTGAATGAGAACATCGCTTCCATTGCAGACAGGAGCGGGAAGCTTGTCAACAGGGTGGACGATATGGGGGATGTCATCGTTCCATCGGTCATAAGAAGAGGGGATATCGTAATCGGTATATCCACTCTCGGTCAGAGCCCTGCGCTTTCCAAATTTATAAGGCAGAGGCTCGAAGAGGTAATCACTCCCGGGTTTTCGCAGATGGCCCGGCTCCAGAATGAGTTCAGGGAACTGCTAAAGTCCCAGGTAAAAGACCAGACGGAACGAAGCGAGATATTGTGGAATGTCATTAATGATAATGATGTATGGAACGCATTTGGCGAATCGTATGAAAAAGCATATAAAGTAGCTTTAAAACATATAGATAGGATAGGAAAACGTTATGACTGAAATATCCAGCATGCTTATCACGCATACCAAGGCGAGCATAGAAGAGATGGAAGGCGCGTGGCACGGCGGACTCGAGCAACTATTAATTCGACTTAAGATGCACGAACTCGTTGAGGAGTGTGCAGTTCTTAAAACCTGCAACCGCGTTGAAGTTTACGTAGTCTCGCCCAAAGGCAGCAAGGTGCTTTTTGATTTCGCAAAACATATGAAAGTTTCATCAAGAATAGTTGATTTTCTTGACCATGAAGAGTCGCTGCGGCACCTTTTACGATTGACTTGCGGTCTTGAATCCATGATCGTGGGGGAAGATCAGATACTCGGTCAGGTCAAAGAATTATATGCTCTTGCAAAGAAAGCTGAAACTACAGGCAAGATACTCGATACAGCATTCAGCAAAGCTATCCAGGTGGGGAAACGCATAAGGAATGAGACCGGGATAAATAAAGGTTCGGTCTCGATCGGTTCTGCTGCAGTGGAACTTGCAGAAAATACCCTTGAAGGATTGAATGGAAAGACGGTAATGGTCATTGGCGCGGGCGAGATGGGGACGCTTGTTGCAAAAGCGCTTGCCAATAAGAACATCAAAGTAATTTATGTGGCGAACAGGACTTTTGAACGGGCAGAGGCTCTGGCATGCGAGTTGAACGGAAGAGCTGTAAAATATGAAGCCATCGAACAATTTATCCTGAAGTCCGATGTAGTAATCAGCGCCACATCTGCCCCGCATTTTGTTCTCACGCATGAACTAATGTCCCGCGTATTGGAAGAGCGGAAAACAGATATCATGCTTATAGATATCGGTAATCCCAGGAATATCGAAGGCAGTGTTGGGGAAATACCTGATGTAAGGCTCTTTAATATCGATAACCTGAAAAGCATCAGCGATACGAACCTTGCAAAGAGGAAAGAAGAAGCCAGGAAGGCAGAGGTGCTTATTGAGGAAGAGCTTGAATTGCTCAAAAAGCAGTATAAGCGCCAGCAGGCTGACAGGATAATATCAGCGCTTTATTCAAGGATCGAACAAATTAGGGGAAAGGAATGCGAAGAAGCTATAAATAAACTCAAGGCGCGGCATACAATTGGGGATATCGAACGCACGGTGCTGGATGACATGACGCATTCCTTTGCCAACCAGATCCTTGCAGAACCCACCAAGATCCTCCGCAGCGCCGCTGAGCATGATGACGAAAGATTCCTGGAAACGGTATCTGAATTGTTCAGATTGAATGGTTTTAAAGCGAAAAAGCAGGTAGAATAGGTTTTTTTTGCTCTGAGGGACAGATTTATATAGATAATTTACATATTATATATCGGTGTTCGAATGAGGCTAAGCAAGATAAACATTTTATTAATTGGTATAGTACCTATCATATTTGGTTTGATCATAGTTTTTAACTATTTTGTTTCTATAGATAAACTTCTCCCATTGGGTCTGACTGTTTCCAAGGTTCACGACCAGCTTGTCGTTATAGGGATAGCGGGTTTTTTAGGACTCTCTATTTACTGGAGCATTCTTGTTTATTACATTTATAATATCCAGGAGAACGAACTCCTTATTCAGGATAACTTCAACGAGCTTGCAGGCAGCGGTACAAAGCATCTGGAAAATGCCAAGAACCTGATCGAGCAGGTGCTTGATGACATCAAGACAAGCGATAAATTAAAATTATAAAGGGCAATCTTCATAAAGGTTCAGGTCGAGAGTAACAGCCGTGAAAATAGATACACGAGTTGTTACTGGCATCCTTGTAATTGTTTTCGTGCTCGCCCTGGGCTACAGCACTGTTTCCAGCTATTTGATCGAATATAAAACCGTAAGCCAGGCTGCAAGCGGGAATTCTACCGGGATGATATGGGTTAACGGCACCATGCTGAAAGGCTCCTTATACCCACTTAATACGGGCGAATATACCTTCGTTCTCACCGATGGGGTTTCCACGATGAACGTGAGCTTTTCGGGAGAACTGCCATCATCCATCGGGGCTGAAGCCGACATCGTATTATACGGGACGTTCAGTGACACAACGTTCCATGCCGTAAGGATTATATCCAGATGCCCAACAAAATACCAGGGATGAGAGAATGTTCAACCTTGGCGCCGTCCATGACGTGAATACAGGCATCATCCTGACCACGCTCACGATCGCTTTTCTTAAGAACCGGCAGGCGCCAGAAGGTCTTGCCGCGCTGGCTGTTTTCATATTGTCCGTCCTCCCCACGCCGCTGCACGGCACAGGCGTATTGGGTATCGCTGCTCTTCTCACAACTTACTTTTATCTCTACAGGGTATGGGGAAAGAACAGGGAAATATCTTTTCTTGTGCTGACCGCACTTCTCCTGATGATGGTAAACATTGCGCTTGGTCTGAAACTTAAAGGAATATTTTAATATTGGAAAAACAATTGGCTTTACAGAGCGTGTAAAATGATTATCGGCAGCGTACTCCTTTATCTTGGCATCCTGTTCGGAATACTTTCCCTTCTTTCGCTTATACTGAGGGAAATAAATGTATCGGGACGGAAAATCTTTTTTGAGAAAATGATACCCCATGCAGGGAATCTGATAATGGCTTCAGCAGCCTTCATAACAGCAGCTTCCGGGCTTCTCATATATCATTTGGCGGTCTCGGATTTCTCTTTACATTATGTCTGGCAGTACACAAGCAAAGATCTTCCTTTTATCTATAAAATATCAGCCTTCTGGACAGGGCAGGAAGGCTCGCTTTTGTTCCTTTCCTGGGTCATTTTGGTTATGGCTCTCTGGATCTCACAGCGGCATGGCTGCGAAGACGGCTTCCATCGCAGGGTCCAGATCCTTGTACTTCTTATCGGCATGGTTTTCCTTTCCATTACATCCATCCTTTCACCGTTTACCAGCTCCATTGACGCTGGTTTCACAGAAGTCCCGGAAGACGGAGCAGGACTGAGCCCTCTCCTTGTGAACAAATGGATGATATTCCATCCTCCCGGGATTTTCGTCCCATACGGGATCCTTGTAGTTGTATTCGCAGCCGCGCTCGTTCATCTCATTTACGGGAACCGGGAATGGGAAGAATTCTCCCGTCCATACAGCAGAGTCGCATGGATAATTCTTGGCGCCGGGATCGCCGCCGGGGATATGTGGTCGTATGAGGTATGGGAAGGATACTGGATATGGGACCCTGCGTTCACATCTATACTCATGGCATGGCTCCTTTTTACTGCATATCTGCACTCAGCAAGCATGTACCGCAGGGGGAAAATGGCGCTCCTTGCCCCGGCACTGGCTGTGAACAGCTTCATTTTTGCCCTGTATTCCACGTATATCATCAGAAGCGGAGCCATCCAGTCTGCCCATGTGTTCAGTGAGGGGGCGCAGACCATGCCGCTTCTCGTTACAGTCATCATTATTACAGTGTTATCAGAGGGGCTGGTGCTGTACCGCTATTTTACATGGAAGCAGGAAAAAAGAGAGGGCTGGACAGAGATACTCTCAACAACCAATACCTTCTATGCAACAATTATTATCCTTGCGGCGCTTTCTTTCATCCTGTTCTGGGGGCTTACATCCTCGATGATCTTACAGGCTTTCGGCGCTTCGGTCTCGGTTGACCTCTACGGGACATGGTCATATCCTTTCACGCTCGCGCTGATCGCGGTACTCGGGATATGCATGCTGGAAAGCCTGGGAAAGCACTGGATAAAAGGAATTATCCTGAGCGCTGCTCTGATACCGGTATTCATCCTGGCAGGTCCTTTCCCTGACAGATATTCCAACCTCTCAGCTTCCATTCTCGCATTTGCAGGAATAAGCTCCACCTACCAGATATATAAAAGCTCATTCGTGAAGGGAGTAATAAACAAGCTGCGCTCCTGCTGTGCGCATATCGTGCACCTGGGGATAGCGGTGATACTCCTTGGTGTACTTATGTCCGCCTTTGCCATCTCGGAAACCGTGCTTTTCATGGAGTTCAACCAGAAAAAACAGGTGGGAGACTACGAGATACAGCTTGCAGACCTCGCATTTCCTGTGAGGCATGAGCACGCATCTGCGACGCTTACAAAGATCGGGGTCTATAATATTTATAAGGACGGCGTCATGGTGGATTCCGGGGCTGCAAGTTTCAGCGAGGTCAAGGGTGAGTTCATCACCGAGCCTTTTATCTATAGAGGACTTTTTGCGGATGTGAACGTAAGGTACCAGGGAGTTGGTACTATGAGTCCGATATTGATCTCAGTCGCCAATGTCAGGGTCATACCGGGAATGACGATACTGTGGTCAGGGAGTATTCTTGTCGTTATCGGGATCGTCCCGCTCCTTTTGTGGAGAAAAAAGACCTGAACGCATTACTTTTTGAGATATCCTTCGGGAAGAGGGATGGCAGGCAAGCAATGAACCGACCCTTCTGCACAGTTCAAGTTCTTCTTCCCCAGGCATCCTCTTTATTAGTAGATCCTGTACCATCTCCAGCCCGTATGAAGTCAGTATCCTGTTGATCTCATCTGTGGCTTCAAGACTCCAGCCGTATGAACCGAACGAAATACCAACTTTTCCAGAGAGGTCAATGCCGGCAATGTCATTTAAAAATTTCCTGACTGTCGGCATCATGGCATGGTTGTAATTGGGTGAACCGATCGCTACAGCGTCTGCATCCGCAACATCGGTCCTATCAGCATCATTAACGTTTTTCAACACTGTATCTATACCATCAGCAGCAGCGCCTTCCTGTATTGCTCTGGCCATCAGCTCTGTATTGTGCGATCCTGTACCGTATATTATTACAAGTTTTGGCATGCTCCCAAATTATAATCATTTTTCATGTTATTTCTACTTTTTCCAGAATGTAATAACGCAACATTCAACCGAGCGCAGCTTTCACAAAAGCCAGGAAAGGCGGCGAAGGCTTCCCGGGTCTTGACCTGAACTCTGGATGGAACTGCGAACTGAAAAAGAACTTATGCCCTGGTATCTCAGCTATCTCCATCCTGTGTTCGTTCCTCCCGGTAAATTTCATCCCTTTTGCTTCTATCTGCTGAATGTACTTCGGGTTAACTTCATACCTGTGCCTGTGGCGCTCCACAAGACTGCATACCCCATATATCTGGCTCGCGATCGAACCTTCTGTCAGGACAGCTTCAAAGTTCCCGAGGCGCATTGTTCCGCCCATGTCTTTAACGTTTTCCTGTTCAGGGAGAAGGTCTATCACCGGATGATCAGACTTTGCAAGCTCAGAGCTGTTTGCGTCCTTCAGCCCTACAATGTTCCTTGCGAATTCGATAACGGCAAGCTGCATGCCAAGACAAAGACCGAGATAAGGGACATTATGTTCGCGCGCGAATTTTATCGCCAGTATCTTTCCTTCTGTCCCGCGCACTCCAAAGCCGCCGGGAACAAGGATGCCATTGTATTTTTGCAGTGTATCTATGGTTTCCGGTTTTCTCTCGAACTCTTCTGCATCGATCCAATCGATCTTTATGCGGCATTTACATTCTATCCCTGCATGCTTGAGCGCCTCATTGATGCTGATATAGGAATCGCCCAGATGCGCATATTTCCCGACTACCGCAACGCGGATCTCTTTATCGATGGCAGCCATCTTTTTCATCAGTTCATCCCATTCATGCGTTTCTTCCTTTGGTGTAAGTTTGAGCTTATCCATCAGATAACCGGACAATCCTTCCTTTTCCATAAGGGACGGAACATAATAGATATCACTTGCATCGTGCGCGCTTACTACCGCCCTGACAGGAACGTCGCAGAACAGAGCGATCTTGGATTTGGTATCATCAAGCACAGGCTCCTTGCATCGCGCTACTATCGCATCTGGCTGAAGACCGAGGCTTCGCAGTTCCTTCACCGAATGCTGCGTTGGTTTTGTCTTCTGTTCTCCCTGCGTGTCAAGGGGCACAAGGGTCACATGCACGAAGGCTACATCCTCTTCTTTTTCTTCGCTGTGCATCTGCCTCACCGATTCAAGGAAAGGCATGCTCTCTATGTCGCCCACTGTGCCGCCTATTTCTATGATGCAGATCTCTGCGCCGGTCTTTTTTGCCACTTTCCTGATGCGTTCTTTTATCTCGTTCGTAATGTGCGGGATTATCTGTACGGTCTTTCCGAGATAGTCCCCGCGGCGCTCTTTTTCTATGACGGTCTGATAAACTTTTCCTGTCGTGATGTTGTGCTCACGTGTAAGTTCGATGTCAAGAAAACGCTCATAGTTCCCCAGGTCAAGGTCAACTTCGCCCCCGTCCTTAAGCACGAACACCTCGCCGTGCTGGTACGGGCTCATCGTCCCTGCGTCGATATTGATATACGGGTCAATCTTAATGGCAGTAACGCTGAAGCCCTTGTTTTTCAGTATCCGTCCGATCGATGCGGCTGTTATTCCTTTTCCCAGACCGCTCATCACACCGCCGGTAACTATGATATACTTCATGCCCGTCTTTTTAGGCAAGCATTGGCAATATATTTAATGGAGCGATTGGTTACCATTGACCCATGCGCAAGGCTGAAGATAATTCAAAATCAGCTGCTCCCATCCATCATCAACAGCGCAAATCTTGAGACAGATACTCTGGATATCAAGGCAGCGATTGAAAAAAATCTGCCTGACCTTGAAAAACAATGCTACGAGGCATAACATTTTTACTTATTTTTCCTCGATGGGCAGATATCTGAAACAGGGCATAGAGGGCATTTCGGACCTATCGGTCTGCATATATCCTGACCGAACCTCACCAGAAGCTCATTTATGTGCTTCCAGTGCCTCTTCGGTAGAACACGGCGAAGCTCTGTTTCAGTCTCCTCTGGAGTCCCGGTCTTTACAAATCCAAGCCTGTTGGATATCCTGTGGACATGGGTATCAACTGCCACAGCATCCATCCCGAATCCGTAAACAAGCACGCAGTTCGCGGTCTTTCTCCCCACGCCTGGAAGAAGGAGGAGAGATTCGATGTCAGACGGGACTTTACCTTTGAGATCGTTATCGATGATCCGCGCGATCTCCTTAATGCGTGGAGCTTTAGTGTGGTAGAAACCGACATCGTGTATCAGTTCCTCGATATCACCAACTTCAGCACGAGCAAGGTCGCCTGATGTGCCGTATCTGGAAAAGAGTCTTTCTGCTGCCCTGTCAGTAACTTCATCCCGGGTTCTCTGGGAAAGCACCGTCGCAATAAGAACGCGAAATGGGTCGCGAGAGGCAAATTTGCCCGATGGATATCGGTTTTTCAGGCGTGTAATAATTGCATCAATGGTCATGCGGGTATCTTTGCGCCGCGGGTAATTAAGGATATTGATTTATAATATGATAGTAAGACACGTATCATGTATATGATATTCAACTCCCTGCAACGATATGTTATAGGAACAGCCTAAGGTCCAAGAAATATGTGACTGAGCTCTCTTCGAGATACCAAGACCGTGTTCTGAACCTGCGCCGCGGATGAAAGAAAATGAAGTAGCGAATTATTCCGCAAAAATCCAATTAATTATCGCTTCAAGGAACTGACATTTGTGCTGGTCTTCCTTTCTGTCAGCCTGTCTGGATACATATTCCTTCCTGCCATGTTCGCAAATATACATCCTCGCGATGATAATCCAGCTTCTGATAGCCTCGTTCTCATCTCTTCTTGTCATCGGGCTCGCTTCGTTCTTTGACCCGTCCGCTCTTAACAGGTATGATATGGAAAGAGGAAAGATAGGGGTTGTTGGAGATGGGGAATTAAGGCAGTTCCTGCGGGAGAGTCACATAATGCCACGCTATTATCAGGATCTTGATTCAGCCCTTTCAGATTTTAACAATAACAGGATAGATGCCGTCCTTGTTATCCCGCCCGTGGTTTCCGGAAGCAGCGAAATTATACAGCTCGAACTATACCTGCCGGCTTCTGATATCAGAGGCACCCTTGCCACCCTGCAGTTGAAAAAGCCGCTTGAGGATTTTGAATCCTATGTCCGCGACGTGAGAGCCTCTCGTATCGGTTTTGAGCCTGTAAGGCTTTATGTTGATGAGATCCTTAAGAAAACGTCAACATACTTTGAATTCATATACGGGATACTCATCCCGCTCCTTGTCTTCACTCCGGTCTTTATCTCAGGCGGTCTTATCATAGACATGGTCACAGAAGAGTACGAGCGCAGGACGATGGAATTGCTTGAGGTAGCTCCAATGTCATTTTCCCAGATCATGAACGGCAAGATGCTCGTGGCCGTGCTCATAGTCCCCATGCAGGCGCTCCTGTGGCTTGCGCTTGTGGGTATAAACCGTATCGCAGTGCATAATATCCCTGGCATACTGCTTGTAGCGACTGTGACTTCAGTTGTTATAGTTATTCTCGGCGCCATTATTGCGGTAAAATACAGGGACAGGACGATCTCACAATATTTATATTCACTGATTCTTATTTTCTTATTCCTGGGTGCATACCTGTTTGCAGATTCGCCCTTCAATCTTGTAACGAGATTGTCATCAGGCGCAGCAGGCGGCGCAGAGGCGCTTATCGGCATCCTGCCGTATGCGGCTGTGGCGGTTCCACTGTACGTTTATGCCGGGAGGATGCGGGGATAATGCCTGATGCTAAAATTTAAATTAGAATCGGGTGAGAGCGTAATGGGTGGGGTTGGGGACAGTTCCAGCGGCAGTGGACAAGTCAAAGAGAATGTCTTCATTCAAGTAACAGTGCCCGGAAGCCTGCCTGCTGAAAGTGGTCGTCTGCGGTAAATGCCACGGTACTTTTAATAAAAGCAACAGCAGCGGAACGATTTGAACTTGCTAACGCATTGGCAATCTCGATCAGTACTGCTTCTGTCAGCCAGACTTCATGAGCTGAATGCATTGAGGGAAGCATCGCCTTAGCGTACTTGTGATATGTATCCTTTGGATTGAGCAATGCCAATACATAAGCTGTATCGAGAAAAAATCTGTTCGCTTTCATTTAATGCGTCCCTTTTCTCGTTTGGGAACTCCATATAAGTAATGGTCATGCTCTTTTGACCAGTCTTCTGGCCCCTCTACTTTTCCTGAGAATTTGTTGAGTGCATCCCAGAGGCTCTGCTGACCTGTTTCTTCTTTGCGCTCGATGGTTACGAGATAACGAACATCTGTTTCTAAGTCCACAGACTCTTCAGGTCTTAGCACATTACCGTCAAAAATTACATGCAGTGTCTTTGTCCGTGGCATCTTGTACCTCTAATACCTTTTATGGTTTTTCATACATTTATATGCTATCCTCTGGCATGTTTCAAAAGTTTGGCGGAAGAGTATAATGAGGATAGTAACCCTCATGTATAAAAAAAAGTGAACGTCTAAGAGAGAGTGACGTTCACTGCATGGTCCACGATGTGCAGGTAGTTTATGTTCGGGGGCATTATGGTATAGGAAAGGGCATATGTTGAGTTGGTGAAGTTGGCACCAGCCCATTCATTTGGTTTAACACTCTGATATAATGCAAAGGTACCTGTTGGATTTATCAGTTTCATGTAGTGCTGTATCAGTATATCAAGTTTTAATGGCCCATTATTACCTGAAAACTTTGTAAAATTTTTGTTGTTGGGAAAAAGTTCAGTCAGCCATGTTGTCGAATTTTGATTATTGTTATATGTCATGTCTAGACTTTGGTTGAGCAAATCAAAATGGGTGTTATTTCCCTGGATTATGCATAATGCGTTAGACCCACTGTCCCAGGATTCGTTGGCGCTGTCTTTATTATATCTAACCTCCACAGAAGCTCCAAATGATCCACATCCATTTTTTTTCTGAATATCCAGAACAAAAACATCTGAATCAGCAGTGGGAGCCCTTAGCACCATTCGAAGATTGGAATTTACTTCTGTGAGGTTGAAATAAAATTGGGTAAGAGGCGTGCTGTTCGTAGTATCAATCCCAAAAACTTCGATTGGGGGGTCCAGATCCACAGGAAGTTCAGACGGTTTCGAATTAAATGACACCACAACTTCCTTAGTAACATCATTCGTCAGCGGGACTGCGTCCGTCCGTTCCTCAATATATCTCGCCCATGCCTTGTAGTTATCAGTCTTTAACCTGATCGTTATCTTCTTTCCATATATGGGGTTCATGAGGAAATTCGAGGACAGGTCGGGGTAAATTATCTTCTTATCTTCTCCGGAACGCGCCATGACAGAAATCGTACCCTTACCTCCAACGGACGCCGAATTCTGTATTCTTATAACAGGAAATGTAAGAGTCTCGCCATTAAAATAGAACTCAGGAGGAGATAACATCACGCTCTCGCCATTTGGATAGATCCTGAACATCCCCCCGTTTTCATATATCAGCTTATTGTCGCCCAGTTTATATTCTATCAAACCTATCGTTTCGTTAAAAATTGTAAGGGAATAGGTCTCATTGGAAACAGTTATGTTCAGGAAATTGTTGCTGTCATTTCTTACATACATGACGCCGCCATTCAAATTTATGCGCGTTAACTGGGATGGGGACGAACCCAGAGCTACCGAGCTGATCCTTCCGTCAAGCATGGTGAGCGCCTGTATCTGGCTCTCAACGAATGCTGTATCCTGGATATTGGATTGTATGGGAAATGCGATCACGACCAGTATCCCCACAGCGATCAGAACGATTGCGAGTATTAAAGAGTAGCCAATGGTCTCTGATACCGCTTCTTCAGAATATATCAATTTAATTTCATGATCATTCATATTATTCCTCCAGCATTTTTATTATTATCTGGTTATGGTTAACGTTAACCATATCCGTTGTAAGATTTGCTGTTACTGTAGTTCCCGGATCGTCTATGACCGGGTCTGTTGCGCCGATACTTACAAGGTATTCCTTCCATCCTTTGTAGTAACTGCTGTTCACTTTTACAGATACAGTACCATTTACTACCGGAATAGGGTCTAGATTAGAGGATAAGATCTTTGAATTTATCCTTATACCCCCTTCTCCTGCGATCCAGTAATCCCCCAGGAGTTCCAGCACAGGAATGGTAGTCATGTTTCCGGTAGAGAATCTGGGTTTTGATACGATAGTCACCTCACCGCCCGGGTGTTTGATCCAGATCCCCCCGTTCTCATAAGCTATCACTCTATCCCCGAATCTGTACTCTATCGAATTAAGAGCGAATGAATAGTCGTTGATAGTGATCGTGCTATCGTGCGCCACCAGCATCGCTCCACCCATTATTTTCAGTTCCGTGTTGCGTATCGGAGCCCTGTCAAACCCGACTTTCTCGATGTTCCCTGATAAAAGAGTAAAACCTTTCTCCATCTCAAGAAAATGCGCGTTCTTTTCTGCCTTTTCAAGCATTGGCACGCCTGCAAAATAGACTATGGATGTCGAGATTATTACGATAGCAAGGGTCTGGATGAACCCGACTGCCTCGGAAACTGCGATCTCGGATTTGATGAATTTATCCATATTTCTCCTATGGTATGACAATTATTGCCGTCTTTTTGGTGCCATCAGCAAGCTGGAATTCAATGGTGTAAGTAGTAGGGCTTGCGGGGACATTGTTATCAAAAGTCAAAACCATGTTTTTAACTGTGGATAGACTGGAGTACGGAGTGGAAAAATTCAACTTGGAACCTGAAGATTTGAATCCTGCCCAGGGAGTAGAGGCGCCAATATCAACTTTTGTAATATTATTCCCACCTATTGGATTCCAAGAAACAGTGAGATTCGTTATTATTGGGAATAGAAAGTCGGTAGGAACATTGTCCCTGATTTTAATATCTTTGAGGGTTTTACCAGCTCTGTTATATGAACTCGTGTCAACTTCAAGCTGGCTTTCCTGCCCTGGAAGTGATACATTAATCGGTCCAACAACGTTAGAGATCCCTGGTTTTCCGCTCCTGTCAAACACAGTAACATTATATGTATAATTGTAATTCATTCCCCCCACGTATTTGTTGGAACCCAAAGGCCGCGTTTCCTGAGGATTGATGCTGTAAACCACGTTCGGATATATTGAAATATTTTCCACGTATTTATACAGGGTACCATCGCTGCGCCTGACATTGATAGTCAGGTTCTCAATACCTGAATCGCCAATATCAAAGGCGCGATACGTTACGGTTATAGGAGAGCCTGGCGCAAGAAGAGTGGTTCCTGCCGGATAAATAATTTCGGCTGTCGGATCAGCCGCATCCGTTATGTTTATCACTTCAAAAGACCAGTTTTTAAATGCATACAATGGCGTGGCATTCTTGTCTTTCACAGTGAGGTTGGCATAATGCGACGTGACTGCCATGTCCTGCGATGGCGTGTAGGTGACCGTGGTCAGTTTCGGGTTTACCGTACTATATGAGATGTTGGAAGTCTTGTTTACGCCATCTACTATTAACCTGATCGATGAGAAATCAATGGCAACGTCATCGCTTATCTGTGCCTGAATTACCGGTCTCTTGAAATCCGTGGAAGTCAAATTAGGAGGGGATATCACGGATATTACTGGCGGGTCTGAAAATGGATTTAATATTGTAAAATTGCGTAATGCAGGCGTTGCATGCCCAGCCGCGTCATAAGCTACTGCTGTAACTGTATAGCTACCATCCGGTTCTGCCTTCGTGTTCCAGAGCCAGTACCATGGAGGACCTGCTGTGTACCTGTAAATACCATTCACGAAAAACTTCACGCGCGCTACACCAGTTTCGTCCCATGGAGTGGTATTGATGTAAGTACTTTTATTTATCGTAGCGCCTTCAGCCGGCGCGTCAATAGAAATCGTGGGTGCATTGAAATCAGCAAAGGGCACCACTCCTCCGTCTCCAAAATAAATTCTACTGCTTTGCGAATCATACTCAATCGTGTGTTTTTCATCATTACTGTACAAAGTGCTGTTTACAGCCAGATTCATATCAGTATTGACGGGAACCTCAACACTTATATATGGCGAGGAAGTGGATTCAAGAAGTATCTTACCTGTCATAAGCGTGACCCTGTAAGCGCTATCAGCGATACTTGTCGGTATCTGGAATTCTGATGTTATGATTGTATGCGAGCCCGCCTTCTGGCTGGCTCTTGCCTCTACTGTCAGGTCAGACATCTGTTTGGCTATGCCATTCCCGATCGTAAGGAGTTCTTCTTCCATCAGGACCTTACTCTCCCTCTGGCTCATGTCGTGGAAGGAATAGTATATCATCCCTAGAAAGATCACTGATATGGCAAACAGCAGTATGGTTTCTATGGCTACGGTAACCCCGGAATCATCGGACAGGAATTTCTTTATTATCATAATTTCACCTCATGAATTTATAATGAATGTGTCAGTGTACCTGACTTTACCATCATAATATTTTATTGTGACATTGATGTTTTTCGCGGCGATAGTAGTGACCAGCGACTGTCTCATGGAAGCTGCGAAGAAGGTCTCAAAGATGAAACGCTCAGCAAATCCTGCCCGGTTTGACTGGTCATGCCCGGCAAGATATGTAACCAGCCCGTTTTCGTATGGCGCCTCCACATAAATAAGCTGAACGTCTTTAAATCCATCCGAGGGTTTATCTGCATCTATATAGACCGGAGATCCATTCGAATATGCTGCATATCCAAGGATATTCACGGCAGGATTTACCTGGCTTCCATTCCTGCGCAGGGAGAATAACTTTGTACTGCCGCCTGTCTTGCCAAATATCCCGCTTATATTCGATGATTGGGCAAGCGGGCTGTACGGCGCTCCAGGGTCTGCAAGCCCTGAAAGTGAGATTGGTGGTGACGTATTGAAGGTATCAGTTGCATTAAAGCCCGATACATTGAAACGCGTAACATTATCCAAAAGTTTTATATAAGTCATGTCATCGTTAACATTTTTTTCTGACTTGTTTATTCCTATAAACCCGTACCAGGGCTTTCTAGAACCAGCCCATTTCTCTACTGCCGCATCCATGGTATCTGTTCCCTCGCACTGAACATGCAGGACGCCCCCGTTCGCTACCCAGGCCTCGATCGATGTAACTGTATTTTGACCCCCTGAA
>JAYTKX010000066.1:0-11540 GCA_043729865.1 Methanobacteriota archaeon | reverse complement strand
GAGGTAACTCTTGATTCAGGAACATACCGTTTATACAGGATAGAAAGACCAAAAAGTCTCACTGATATGCAGACAATTTTCAAAGAACTTCAGAAATTGTGTCCGGAACTTGTGCCTGATATACAGATAGCAGACAGAACGTATGCAGCAGCAGTTGCAATTCAAAATTTCAGGCGAAAAAGTTTAAAGAGATCAAGAGAAGACAAGGAATTTAAATATTATGCTATTTACTCTCAGCTTGAAAAGGAAATCAAACAAATCATTCAGAATGCAGATATTTTCAAGGTTGTTTCGGTTCACAATGTTAAAGTCGTACACGAAGTAGAACCACTTAAAATATTTGAAAACTACCAATCTTTTATCTAATAATATTTTGTGTCGAAAGCGGTAAATTTTTCTATTTTTCCATATCTGGTATTTTTATTAATCGGTTTTTCTTATTTTATATGGCAACAGATACTATTAACAGGACAGATTTCATGTTTTGGATTTGTAGCCGTGCAAACTATGGCAGCAAAATCTAACATTGAAAGCGATAGTCTCCTCGGTTCTTCACATAGAACGATATCCTGCATGATTTTATAAAATTTTTTACTTCTCCTTGAGGAATCGGTGATTTTTATTCCAAAAATACGACCAATCACCCTCACTGTATTTGTATCGAGAATAGGTTCAGGAAGATTGTATCCAAAGCAAAGTATTGCAGATGCAATATAATGCCCGATGCCAGGAAGTTCCATTAGTTCCTTTTTTTCCTGAGGAAGTATTCCGTTATATTTTTCCACCACCACTTCAGCAAGCCTGCATAAAAGATCAGATCGCCAGAAAAGGCCAAGTGAATGCATCTCTAACATAATTTTTTCAGAACCTGCAAGGACAATTGATATAAAATCTGGAAAATCTTCAACGAATTTTTCATAAATAGCTTTTACCTGATCAGCATTCGTTCTATGAAGCATAATCTCAGCAATAAGTATTTTATAAGGATCCCTTGTATTTCTCCATGGAAAATCTCTGAGGTTTTCACTACCCCAATCCAGTATTCCACTCCGGATACTCTCTACAATATTTCTGTAACTATCATCCTGACTCTGATTGCATAATAGAGATCCCATTTAACCCTTCAGAACATTTTTCTTATTTCCATGCCAATTGCCTCTGCCATAAGAGGGGGTACTGCATTTCCTATCTGTACATACCTGGATGTTCTCGGTCCTTCAAATTTGTAATTGTCTGGAAAGGATTGAATTCGAGCAACTTCTCTAACAGTAAGAGATCTTGCCTGATTAATATCGGGATGAATATAATAGTGACCGTCCTTCGAAATATGCGCCACAACCGTATGAGCATAGGGAAGATCTCCAGCAACAACTTTGAATCTATCATCAAATGATTTCTGGTTTTTATGTGTTTTTAACTGCTCTGGCAAATCTGGATATCTGAGTCTCTTTTCACCATTCTCCCATGCTATTATTGCACGTCTATAAATTTCCCTGTCTCTTTCATTGTGTTTTCTGGCATTATGTTGAATAAGAACATCCCTTTTATCTCTTATTCCTGATTCTCTGAGATATCTGGTGGGTTGTTTTATATATTTCTGTGCTTCCTCACAACCTCCACCTGGTTGCAGTGCTGGAAGATCTTCAAGCAAATTACTTATATTAAAACTATGTTCTTTTTTTGTAAAACTCGGATATTTGAATCCGTTCTCAGAATGCCAGCCCATTAGAACAAAACGTTTCCTTTTCTGAAGTACTAAAAAATCAGATGCATCCAGTATTTCTGGTTCAGGTTCCATCACATATCCCATACGGCAGATTCGTTTTATCATATCTCGGAAGATATCCCCATTCTTCGCTGTAAAAATTCCTGGAACATTTTCGAATATAAAAAAATCAGGTTTAAATGTCTTTAAAAAAGATATATAATGGTGATATAAGTAATTTCTTGGGTCTTCTTTCATTCCATTGGGATCCCTTGATCTACCCATGATCGAATATGCCTGACAGGGCGGTCCACCAATCATTACATCCACTTTTTGAATTTGATCTTTTTTCATCCTTTCCCGAATTCCATTAATCAGTGATTTTTCTGTCTTTTCAGAAATCTCAACATTAAATACTCCAGAAGAAATATCATTTGAGAATTCTTTAGTTTCTTCAAAAAGCAGATCTCTGGTAATATTTCCCTTCAAATATTCATAATATATGTCCAGCATATCATTATTTTTCAGTGCGTGATAAAGAGCACGTGTTTCCAGAGTTTTAGAAGCGTATGCATCCTTTTCTATATGCGCTATGAAATTGAAACCATTTCTGAAAAAGCCCTCTGTTAAGCCTCCGGCTCCAGCGAACATATCCAGAACTGTAATTTCATTTTCATGTACCATATCTCAGACCCAATTATCAATGTCTCAGGACTTTGCCAATTATATATATATTCGGCAGATTACTATTAACCTTTTTCATTCCTATTAACAATGAATTGAGTAAGCATAAACTATATCATATTGTAACATAGTAGTAATTGTTACATTAATAACCAATAAGACACAGGGTAAGATAAAATGGTAACTGAAGAAGATATAATAAATAAATACAATGAAATAATAATTGATGCTCCTGTTGAGGATTTAGCAGAATTATTGCCCGAAATAGAATCAGACCAATTCATAATGCAGAACCTTACTATCAGGGCAAAAGAAAAAATAACCGAGGCAAAGAAATATGTCGAAAACAATCCCAGTTAGAATTTATGAATCTGATTGGGAGTGGTTAATGAACCATCGCACAAGCAAAGAAAAATCAATTCCTGAGGTTATCAGGGGTTTGATTCGATTCAAGGAGCAATCGGATAGCTGAAGATCAGGTACACGCATATCCTGATAATAAGTCGGCTATAGGTAATTCCCCACCCCTCACACCCCCACATCCATCTCCTCATCCGCCCTCACCTCAGCCCCCCTATGCTTCTCCTCATACTTCCTCTGCGCCGCCCACAGCGCGGGCGCATCCTTGCTCCTCCCCCTCACATCGCTCGTCAGCCTCTTCCTTATCCTCACAAGGGTCGGCGTATTGATCGCAACCCCTGAGATTATCGCCTGCCCTTTCGCAAGAGAAGGAAGCTCTGATATCAGCTCCCTGCTCGCGCTCTCGATACTCTGGGCTATCTGCTGCTGGTCAGTCGGGTTGATTATCCGCATCGTTATCTGGGTCATGCACTGTGAAAGCGAATCTGCATCAAGCTTGCTCGGTCTCTGGGAGACAAGGCACACGCCCACCCCGAACTTCCTGCCTTCTGAGAGTATCGTTTTCAGGATGCTCTTTGATTTCGCCTCACCGCTATGCGGCGCGAACCTGTGCGCCTCCTCGATCACCACGAACACAGGGTAGGGAAGGAACTTATCCACATGCGTCTCGTTATACCGGTTGTTCTCCGTGCCCTCGCGCGCATCGAAAAGCCGGCGCAGCATCACGGATGCGATAAGCTGCTGGAAAGTCTCCTCGATGCCTGATACGTCCATTATCGTAAGCTGTCCCACCTTAAAATAATCAGCAAGCGGGATGGTCTGGAAATCATCGAATATCGAGCCGTACATTTTCCCGAACCTCCACAGGATGCCTTCGATCGTCGGCTCGTTCGTCGAGTCACGCAGCGCCTCTATCTCCTGCTTCAGATCGTTTCGCGTGAACTTTTTCTTGCTGTTGTTCTTGAGATTGTGATACGCAGACCTGAAGAGCGTCTTCATCTTATCCGACATCGTGCCGTCGTCCATTATACTTACAAAATCGCTGAACAGAAGGTCGCTGATGCGGATCTTTATGCTCTCAGGTTTGACAGTCCTGACCTTCGGGCGATACGATGGAGTGATGAAATCCGGCAAGTTCTGGACTTCACCCAGGGATGAATATTCTCCGTGCGGGTCAAATACCAGGACAGGAGCCATGTTATATGGTTTCAGCAATTCTTCGACCAGGACTCCCACAGTATATGATTTTCCCGCGCCAGTCGAGGCGATGACAGACACATGCTGGCTCACGATATCCCGGACAGACAATACGACGCCCGTATCTGCGCCAAGTACATTTCCCATGAATGCGGAACCCGCAGCGCCTTTCTTGATCTTGCTTATGTCTTTCAGCACTTCTTCGCCAGCGCGTGCGATCTTTACTCCACATGCAGGATTAGTACGGGGATTTACGAACTCACCCATTGCGGCATCAAAATAACCGATAACCGACGCGGCATAGGAATAATACCTGAAATCCTCAGGATCAAGACCGTAGAATCCTGACACCTCATCCGCATCAAGCTCCGTATCCATCAGGAACTCCTGCGGATAATGATTAAGTGGTTCCGCGTGTCCCACCCTGCACAAAATATTTTTCCCCGCATCGTTATAGCACACGAACATCCCTGCGGGCAGGCGCTCGCATGATATGAATGTGAAACCCTCTTCATCTGAATTACTTACTGTCCCGAGCATTTAATCCCTCCTCAGGTGTTTCTTGACAAGCCTCATCATCGGTCTGCATTCCTGGCACACAGATTCAACCTGCTCTGCTATGCACAAAAGCAGCGTCTTATCAAGCGCATCCCTGTTTGTATGAAAATATGCGGCGCTTGGTTTGCCGTTCTGGGTATGGAATTCCCGCATTTCATCCGGGCTCAACAGTTCGAGTTTATCCCTGATATCGGGCGGGGAATCTATATCGTACCTCACAATTCCGTTGCGGATAGTGCCGAGCCCATGAATAACGTAATAGCTGTTCCTGAAATCCTCGTTAAATGGTGCATACTTTGGCTGCTTGTCCGGCTCGATATATGGTATGAGTTCCTCGCGTATGGTATGCGTGATGTTCTTTATAACACCGACAATTGTCTCATCAGCTTTTTCTATTTTCACCATTCTGCCGATGCGCTCTTTTTGGGCATCGGGCGGTATTTTTACAAGATACGTATTTACATCTTCGACCCTGATTATGTCTCCTATTACCATGTTACCAACTCATTTGTGATACTTTTTATTATTTTCTGGTTCGAAAAACCACAGAGTGCACAGAGGACACGGAGAACGGCGGCAACGCTCTGTGCTCTCTGTGTCCTCTGTGGTTGATTATCCTTACCCATATTCATTTCTCCAGAAGAAATTATACATGACGACATAAGTAATCATGCATAATTAAATACGGTTTCAATTTTCGTCCATGCATATAAGCATTAATTTATTACGCCTTGTATAATTACCTTGACTTTGTCACATTTCAGAGAGCAAATGAATTATTTCAGACGGGATAACAAGATTAGCTACTAAAATTGTATCCTGTCCATCCTGTTCGTATATACTACATCTTTGCAAGAATAATTAAGCATTCTTGTAACTACATAAAAGTAGGTCGAGAGGGTAACGAAAATGTTTCTAAAGACAAGTCCGATATCTGCATAAAAGACCAATCATGGAACGATTGAGAAGAGATGTCCACATAACGATTTTTTTGAGCATGCCCAGAACTTCCATTAGTCGATTCATAACTTCCAGATAGGGCAGAACAAACGGATAATCCGATTTTCTCTCTCTCGGATAAAGCACATATTCAATCGCAAGCATGACCCAATAATGCTCAGCCATCACGATTCTATCTTGAGATGAAATTCCATCCATGCATATCTTTTTAAGAGCCAGGATCCTTGCAAGAGCATTTGTTTTCAAGATCTCTCTTCGGAACTCTTGATATAGGTGTTTGAATCTGATGTCTCCAAGGTTCCGGACAAAATGATAATGGCAAACTTGCTGTGAAACCCCTGGAAAAACCTCAGAAACTGAAATATGGATCTGTTCTGACATATCTCGAACAACAGCAAGCGGTTTTCTATATTTATCCCGGATAGATTCAAGGAATGGTTTTATGTATTCACTGCTCTCGGAAGGCATGATCCAGCTATCGATTGTAAATCCTGTCATTCCCTCTTTAGCAGAATTGTGTTTTTTGTGAAGCACATAGAATCTGAGTAGAAATTCTTCGGATAATTTCGATATCTCACCTGTCGAAATGTGGATGCCTCGGCTTTCAAGCAATAACTGGATCTCTTCACGTTGATAGTTGAATAGCCACCGGAGAAAACCGATCGCTATTATTACTTTTGTATCAAAAGTTCTCTTTCTTGGACAAATTTTCTGGATAGTTGAAAGTGTCTCCCTGTTTATGAGCCCGTGATTTCGACAATATTTTTTTCTGAACCTGATAATTCGGTCACCAGATAGCGTTGTTACTGTTCGTTCGTATGTGGTCTGTGTTTTTGGTTCTTCTGTGCATATCTGGCATCGTATTGAGTTCGCTGTGAGTTCGTTGTTAATTTCTCTAACACGTCGCATCATATTTATAAACTTTAAAGACAATCATCGAATCAAGGCACTATGTAAAACGGGGCAAAATTGTAGTGCAAATAAATGGGAGGAATATATATGAAAAAAGGGAAAATAGAATATTCAATAGCCATAGGACTGGCAATATGGATCTCATTAGGGATCGTGGGAGCAGCCGGTACACTGACATCTGTAAAGGTGGCAGCAGCGCCTGTCATCGACGGCACGCCTGAATCCCTATGGGACCAGGCGACTGCCATGACAGTGAACGTGGCTGGCGGAGCCAATGAAGGAGCGCATACGGTGACATTGAAGAGCGTCTATACGGATGACTCGGTATATTTCCTTGCGCAATGGAACGATGCCACGGAAAGCCTGAGGCGGCAACCCTGGCAGAAACAGGCGGATGGCAAATGGAAACAACTGGCGACCCCCAATGCAAAGGAAGGGGGAGAGAATACCTATTATGAGGATAAGTTCGCTCAGATTTGGAACATAAATATCCCGACGTTCGAAGGGTCTGGCTGTTTTGCGACATGCCACGCAGGTCAGAATCCTGATGAAAAGGATTTCGGGAATAAATACACAGCCAATCCTGGGGAAATGGGGGACATCTGGCATATGAAGATAGTAAGGACAAACCCGACAGGCTATGTCGATGACCAGTATCTTGACTCGACCCGTTATGACAAGACAGGTGCGCTTGACGCAGGCAGGCACAGCGACCCGGGTGGCAGCCCATACTTGAACAATATCAATGCTGCAAAGAACGCTCCGAACTATACTTCAGCAGACCAGCCAGCGCCTCCTTACTGGATACCGGATGACCAGAAGCTGACTTTCACGGATACATACAAGACTGGCGACGAAATCGCAGGCATCATTGTAAAACCGCCGACTGGTGACAGGGCAGATATTAAAGGCAAAGCTGTCTATAAGGATGGAAAATGGACGCTTGAATACGGCAGAAAGCTCGCAACTGGAAGCCAGTACGATGTCCAGTTCTCGGACCTGAAAAAGGAATATTCTTTCGGGACAGCGATTTTCGATAATGCGCAGACAAGGCATGCTTATGAGACAGGTGTAAGCAAACTGGTCTTTGGCGCTGCGGCTCCCGCGGCAACATCACCAGCGGCTGCCCCTGTCGCAACGACGAAAGCTCCGGCATTCGAAGTAATTTTTGCGATCTCTGCACTGCTCCTGGCATTATATGTAAGAAGAAGGTGAGGGACGCCTTCTTCTTTTCTTTTTCAGGCGCTTCGACTTCACGACTGATATTACGGTATACCCCAGATAATCACAAGGACTCCAATGAAAACAAGCGTCCAGAACAGGATCTTTTGCGTTTTTTCCCCGATACCGAGATCTATCGCAAAGACCCGAAAACCGTTCAATGCATGCGGCAGTACGAGTAAAAGCAGTATAAGAACAGCGGTCTTGAAATCTACGAACATGAAATCAAAAGGGGTCTTTATCCCGTGAACCCACACGATATGGATGAACAGGTAAAATACCAACAGGACGCCAGTAACGCGCTGGAGCAGCCATGCCCACATACCGGTTCCGTAAGCCCAATCTTTTTCCATTGTCACCTGAGTAAATGTTTCATTTTATACATGATGATCTTCCTCATGAATCCTGTGATTGCATTGGTGGGCGGCACCTGTTTGGGGCAGACTTCAACGCAGCGGTAAACCTGATCGCATGCCCATACTCCGGTTTTTGTATCTACTCTCTTTAGCATTTCATCTTTTGAGCGATACCTCGTATCCGCATAAAAACGCCATGCTTTTGCAAGGGCTGCAGGTCCGAGATAATCCCTGTCCCTTGCAGCAACGGGACATGCCCCATAGCAGAGACCGCAGAGAATGCAGGCTGCGTACTTATCGACTTTTCTAACGTCGTCCTGCGACATCATTGTCTCCATTACTGCATGATCTCCATCTACAAATCCTGGCTCAACCCCTTCATAATGCCTGAAAAAAGGTTTCATATCCACTATCAGGTCTTTTATTACAGGCAGGTTCGGAAGTGGTTCGACAAGAATATCGTCACCCATCTTTATTTCAGGTTTCGCAACAGGACCATAAGGTGAAATGGTCAAAACCCGTTCACCGATGATCTCAGATACCTGTGTCCTGCATGCAAGCCTCTGTTTCCTGTTAATGAGCATGGCGCATGAGCCGCAAACAGCGCCGCGGCATGAATATCTGAAGGCGAGCGAACCGTCCTGCTCATCCTGTATCTGAAAAAGCGCTTCAAGCACGGACATTTGAGGTTTTGGTTTTATTTCAAAAGTATCGAACCAGGATTTTTCCCCGTTCGATCTTTTTATCTTGAATCTCATAACCCTGCGTTTCATAGTTTCTTTTTCTAAGTTAATGAATCTATGTTTTTTTTCTCTGAACATAACTACTTTTATTATCCCAGCCAGACCTGACTATAGTTATGTTCAGTCACGACATTATCATCGTAGGTGGAGGTCTGGCAGGTCTGCGCGCCGCCCTGGCAGCCAGGGGCGCCGATGTGGCGGTCATATCCAGAGTCCATCCCCTGCGCTCGCATTCGGTAGCTGCCCAGGGTGGAATAAACGTTGCGCTCGGGAAGACCGACCGGTGGGAAGACCATGCCTTTGATACAATAAAAGGAAGCGATTATCTTGCAGACCAGGATGCTGTGGAAGTGCTCTGTAAGGATGCTCCGGCGCGCATCATTGAGATGGAGCGATGGGGGACGCTTTTTTCAAGGACATATGAGGGAACTATCGCGCAGCGCCCTTTCGGAGGCGCCGGATATCCACGCACTGCATACGCGGAGGACAGGACAGGGCATGCGCTGCTGCATACGATGTATGAGCAGGCGCTTAGAAACGGCATCAGGTTCTATGAAGAATGGCTTGTAATACGGCTTGTGGTCAATAATGGCAGATGTTCGGGCGTTGTCGGATACAATATCGCGAACGGGCAAATAGAAGGCTTTCTCGCCAAAGCGGTGATTTTCGCTACAGGAGGATATGGAAGGATATACGAACGTTCAACGAACTCAATAATAAACACGGGATTTGGGTGCGCGGTTGCATACCGGGGCGGCGCGGCGCTTGAGGATGTAGAATTTGTGCAGTTCCACCCCACCACGCTGTATGGCACGAACATACTAATAACTGAAGGCGCGCGGGGCGAAGGCGGTTTTCTCAAAAATAAAAACGGGGAACGATTCATGGAACGCTATTCTCCACATTTGCTCGACCTTGCGCCGCGGGATATCGTGGCTCGCGCGATCCAGACAGAGATAAATGAAGGCAGGGGATTTGAAGGTGGTTACGTACATCTTGACCTCACTCACCTGGGCGCAGAGAAGATCAAAGAACGTTTGCCCGGGATCAGGCAGATAGCTATGGATTTTGCAAATATAGACCCTGTTGAAGAGCCGATACCTGTGCAGCCGGGGCAGCATTATTCCATGGGCGGTATCGCTTCAAATAAGGAATGTGAGACTTCGATATCAGGATTCTTCGCATGCGGTGAATGTTCCTGCATCAGCGTCCACGGCGCTAACAGGCTTGGCGGGAATTCCCTGCTTGAGACCATAGTTTTCGGGAAGATCGCGGGAGAAAATGCAATGAAGTACGCGAAAACATCTGAATTTGAAGCGTCGGTTGCACTTGAAAGATCGGTGCGTGAGGAATCACAGCGGATTTACGCACTTCTTGATAAGAATGAAGGAGAAGCGTTCTTCAGATTACGCGATGTACTCAAAGCGACAATGGATGAAAAAGTGGGGATATTCCGGGATGAACAGAAATTAACAGCAGCGCTTGAAAATATCAGGGAATTGAAGATGCGGTATAAGAATGTATATGTCAGGAACAAAGGCGCTGTTTTCAACCAGGAACTCGTCAACGCGATCGAGCTTGAGGGTATGCTTGATATCGCTGAGGCAATATGCATCGGCGCCCTGGCTCGCAAGGAAAGCAGAGGCTCCCATTATCGACTTGATCATCCTGAGAGGGATGATGTGAACTGGCTCAGGCATACGCTTGTTTCATACGCGCCGGAGGGACCGGGGATAGATCATAAACATGTAAATATCACTATGTACGAGCCGAAGCGCAGGGAGTATTGAAATAAAAACCTTCAAATACAATCCCTGCCAACTTAATATCAGGGTGAAGTGTTTTGCAGGAATACAAACTTTTCATAAACGGCGAATGGGTAGATTCAGGAACTGGCGAGACGTTCGACGACGTAAATCCAGCCACACTTGAAACGATAGCAAAGCTCCAGAAAGCATCCATCGACGATGTTTCGCGCGCTGTTGAGAGCGCGGAAGAAGCGTTTGACTCATGGAGCGGCACACCCGCACCGCTTCGCGGGAAGATCCTTTTCAGGGCAGCGCAGATGCTTGAAGAACGCAAGGAAGAACTTGCACGCCTCATGACACAGGAGATGGGGAAAGTCCTTAAGGAAGCGCGCGGGGATGTGCAGGAAGCCATCGATATGACATACTATGCAGCCGGTGAGGGAAGGCGGCTTCTGGGTGAGACCACGCCCTCTGAACTGCCTGATAAATTCTGCATGACAATACGAAGACCAATAGGCGTAGTCGGACTTATTACGCCCTGGAATTTCCCCCTTGCCATCCCTGCATGGAAAATAATGCCGGCGCTCATATGCGGAAATACCATCGTGTTCAAGCCAGCAAGCGATACGCCGCTTCTCTCCATCGAGCTTGTGAAGATTCTCACTGAAGCAGGGATGCCGAAAGGCGTCCTGAACCTTGTGATGGGTGATGGAAGCTCGGTTGGCGCCGCGATAGTGCATAATAAGAACATCAGGGCGATATCTTTCACAGGGTCTGTCGAGACAGGCAAATGGGTAATGAGCGAAGCTGGAAAGGATATGAAGAGGGTATCCCTTGAACTCGGAGGGAAGAACCCCATAATTGTTATGGATGATGCGAATCTTGAATTAGCAATAGACGGCGTGCTATGGGGCGCCTTCGGGACTACGGGACAGAGATGTACAGCGGCAAGCCGCGTCATCGTGCATGAAAAAATACTCCCTGTTTTCCAGAAGAAGCTTATTGAGAGAACAAAAGAACTGAGGCTCGGGAACGGACTTGATGAAAGTACTGACATGGGACCAGTGATCAACAATTCACAGCTTCAGAAGATTGC
>JAYTKX010000065.1:0-22896 GCA_043729865.1 Methanobacteriota archaeon | reverse complement strand
ATAAACGCAGATGAACGCAGATTAATAGCAACGTATCCGCGTTTATCTGCGTTCATCTGCGGTTAAAATATTACGGAAATTTAAGAATCGTGCTATAGCTCTCAGGATAAGGTGTATGTTCGGATTCATTTCCCTGGCTTCCATTATCAATATCCCCGTATCGGATATTTATGAATTTCTTTTTGCTGTTGAACAGAGGCAGGATAATTATGGATGAAATGGACGGAGCATTAGATGCGGGGGCTGTCACTGCGTCCTTTTAATAATGTGCATGAAGCTTCATGTACGAATATTCTGATTATTCCAAAATTTAAAGTAATATTATAACTTATATTTTGTAAAAATTCATTATTAAACAATAAAAAACTAAAATATACTCTATTGTACCATATAATTGATTTTAGAGTCAAAAAAACTGTAAAAACCTTCGACATACTTATACCAATCGCATGCATACGAACATTTGTGATACTCTGCAATATGCAGAGATCAATAAGAAAAAGGAGAAAAAAAATGAAAAACAAAAAAATATCAAGCATGCTGCTGGTCCTGGTGTTAGCTTTCATGCTAGTTCCAGGAGTATCAGCAAGTCCGACGTATGGCACGGCATGCCAAAATTGTCATACTACAGGAGGAACTTTAAGCATTACGAATATTGCCATCGCATCGACAACTGTAAATCAGGGTCAGGTTTTTAATGCCGATGTAACCTGGACCGGAGGTTCTTCAGGGTCGACAACTGTAAAATGGCCATCTGTCGTAGTCAATAACAATCTATTTACATTTACCCCTGTTCAGCGCGATTATACTGTTACCTCTGGTACCTCATCGTTCGCCATAACTGCGCCGTCAACACCTGGAACTTACACGATCAGGGTATATGCGGTCACCGGACCGAATATAATGGAATCTGGTTATAGAGACATTACAATAATCGTACAGGCACCCCAGCCAAAAGTACTGACAACCGTAACGATCTCTCCAACAAACCCAACGGTAGTAGCAGGCAATACCCGGCAGTTCAGTGCAGCAACCCTTGACCAGAACGGCGCTTCTATTGGCGCAGTAGTAACCTGGTCAAGCAGCAACACAGCAGCAGGCACGATCAATGCCAATGGCCTGTTCACAGCAGCCGGAGCAGGAACAGCAACGATCACAGTAACAGCAGTGAACGGTTCAGTGACAAAGACAAACAGCACGACAGTAACCGTTACAGCAGCAACACAGCCAAAAGTACTGACAACCGTAACGATCTCTCCAACAAACCAGACGGTAGTGGAAGGCAGTACCCAGCAGTTCTCAGCAACACCACTTGACCAGAACAATGCCCCTATAGGTGCATCATTGACATGGGCAAGCAGCGATATGGCAAATGGCACGATCAACAACACAACCGGTCTCTTCACAGCAGTAAGACAGGGAACAACAACGATCACTGTGACTGCAGTAAACGGTTCAACTACCAAGATAAATAGAACAGTTGTTACTGTTGGAGCTCCCGGACAGGGACAGGAATTGAAAAATATTACTGTTTTACCTGAAACTGCGACAATTGTCGTTGGTAAATCCAGAACATTCATCGCAATAACACTCGATCAGTTCAACAAAGCGATATCTGTTATAGTAACATGGGCAAGCAACAATACATCTGTAGGCACGATCGATAGCAACGGCAAATTCACCGCTTTATCAGAAGGAACGACAACAATTACAGCAACAAATGGAACAATAAACGGTTCTGCCCTCGTGACTGTCAAGTCTCCAAACACCAAGACTAACGACGATGAAAATGAGGAGCATGAATATAAGGATGATAAACACCAGGAAATCGAACATAAAGTAGAAAAACAGGGAGATAAACACGAGATAGAAGAAGATGAATTCGAAGAAGATTAGATGATTCGGTCAATAAATTTTATGAAAAATGAAGAATAGAATTCCAATAAGAGGATTCTAACTTCTTCTTTCTTTTTTTGAAATCTTTTTTTATTATTATATTCTGTAATATTTATTAATATAGATTAGGGCAAATCTTATATAGAACCACAAACATTGAGAATGCCCAGTACAAGCGTTATTTGTACGTAAATTCGAACATCAAGATAAAATTTTAACGGAGGTTATTTATGGCAGGACAATTAGGAGGACAGCCTATCTTTATTCTAAGAGAAGGCAGTCAGAGAACAAAAGGAAGAGAAGCCCAGAACAACAATATCATGGCAGCCAAAGCAGTTGCAGCGGCAGTCAGGACGACCCTTGGACCAAAGGGCATGGACAAAATGCTCGTGGATTCGCTTGGGGACATTGTAATAACGAACGACGGCGCAACCATCCTGAAAGAGATGGATATCGAGCACCCGGCAGCCAAAATGATAGTGGAAGTCGCAAAGACCCAGGACGATGAGGTCGGGGACGGCACTACCACGGCAGCGGTGCTTGCAGGAGAATTTTTAAAGAACGCAGAAGAGCTCCTTGAGCAGAACGTTCATCCTACAGTGATCGCTAACGGATACAGGCTTGCGGCTGCAAAAGCCAAAGAGATCCTGAAGACCCTTGCAGTCAAGGTTAGCGCTGATAACAAGGATATGCTGCTGAAAATAGCAGCGACCGCAATAACAGGAAAGGGAGCAGAGGCACACAGGGATATCTTCACGAACCTGGCGGTTGACGCAGTGCTTTCAGTCGTTGATACCGAGAACGGAAAGCGCACAGTCGATGTCGATGATATCAAAGTCGAAAAGAAAGTGGGCGGCAGCATCGAAGCATCCGAACTTATCAAAGGCATGGTCATTGATAAAGAAAGAGTGCATACCAACATGCCAAAGAAAATCACCAAAGCAAAGATACTCCTTCTCAACGAAGCGCTTGAGATCAAGAAGACGGAAGTTGATGCAGAGATCCAGATCAAATCCCCTGACCAGCTCCAGTCATTCCTTGACCAGGAAGAGCAGATGCTGCATGACATGGTCAACAAGGTCATTAAGAGCGGCGCAAATGTCGTGTTCGTGCAGAAAGGAATAGATGATATCGCACAGCATTATCTTGCAAAAGCCGGCATCTATGCCGCAAGGCGCGTCAAGAAGAGCGATATGGAGAAACTCTCACGCGCAACAGGCGCAAAGATACTGACAAGCATGAAAGAGATCGAAGCTGCAGACCTTGGCAAAGCAGGTCTTGTGGAAGAGAAGAAGATCGGCGATGAGGCAATGACCTTTGTCATGGAATGCCACAATCCCAAGTCGGTCTCGATCATCCTTCACGGCGGAACAGAACACGTTGTGGATGAAGCCGAGCGTGCGCTGCATGATGCGCTGCGTGTAGTTGGCGTTGCTATCGAGGATGAAAAGCTCGTAGCAGGCGGCGGCTCTCCGGAGATCGAACTGGCGCTTCGCCTTCGCGAGTACGCATCCACCCTGTCAGGCAGGGAACAGCTTGCAGTCACCAAGTTCGCTGAAGCGCTTGAAGTCATCCCCAGGTCCCTTGCAGAGAATGCGGGTCTTGACCCCATCAACATGATCGCAGAGATGCGAAACCAGCATGAGAAGGGCCACAAGACAGCCGGTCTTAACGTGTTCACAGGCAAAGTCGTGGACATGATGAAGGAAGGCGTTGTCGAACCGCTGCGGGTAAAGACCCAGGCTATCGATTCAGCCACAGAAGCAGCCACTATGATACTGCGTATCGATGATGTGCTGTCCAGCAAGTCATCCGCGCCACCCGGAGGAATGCCGCCAGGCGGAATGGGTGGCATGGGCGGAATGGAAGGCATGGATTAAGTGGGCAGCCCCCACTTCTTTTTTCTTTTTTTCAGGGATTTTTAATGGAATTTCTTGATACTTCTGCTCATACAAAAGAGGAAAGCGTCAGGATACTCTCAAAAGAACTGGAAGAGCGTCCCATATTAATATTGATAGGACCGCAGGGCGTGGGAAAAACCACACTTGCCATACAGCTGCTTTCTGAAAATGTGGGTGCATATTTTGAAGGCAGGGCGCGCTCTGCCCAGCCTGTGGTGCTGATAAGGAAAGATATTGTTGAGAAAATGAAACAGGAGCTTTTTGAAAAACGAAAACTTCCGATCTTTGATGGCGATGAACCTGTATATGTTGATGTTTCTGTCTACGACCAGGTTAAAATGCTTGTTGAGAATATATTTGATATCATGGAACTCGGAGAGCCTGAACTTATCAGGCAGTTATCCCTGGTAACAAAAAAAATGGGAGTGTTTCCTGAAGCCATTGAACTTATCTCAAGCGATGATGTGCTTGTGAAAAGAAGGCTATTGCGGCATCTTGATGCAAAAGAACGGTTATCAACTCTTCTTGAAAAGGAGAAAAAGTACGGGATAGAATCTAATCTCTGGGGTATCCAGGGAGCAAAAGTTACAGATGTAATTAATCGCGAAGGAGTGGTGGATTATGATGAAGACCAGATATCAAGGACGATCAAGGATTTTGACAGGATAATCCCGACAAAAGACATGACCGTACCTGACTGCATTGCGAGAATGATGGAGATATCTATCAATGAGAACAAGGAGAGCGGCTTTCTGGTGCTTCATGATGATAATAAAGAAACGATAATAAGCGACCTTGTTGTCGGGAAAACCACAAATTCCCTCATCGGCGTCACGCTGCTTGAGATATATGTGGGTTTCAGGCAGAACAGGTCGCTATACCGCGCTTACAAACATGCAAAAGAGGGTAAGCTCGAGGTCATCCATTCTTACACTCCAACGCTTCAGGAGATAGAGGTTCTGGCAAATCCATGGATCCCGCCATCTGATGAGCCGACTACGATCATGTCATCCGCCGATGTTTCTGCTGCGGAAAGGTTCGATATCATAGTGTCTGTGATCGAGGCTGATGGGAAAGTGGAGTCCTCAAGCAAGAAGAGGAAACAGGAACTGGAAGAGATCATCGCAGAGATTGAAGAAATAGAAGAGTAGCAAGCGGGATATTACCCCGGCAGATCGGCGCTGTTGTTTGCGTTTTTCCTGCGTTTTCTTCAGTTCAACTGAAATCGAACACGGATGACACGGATAAACTGAAACCTCAGTTTACATGGTATTGGGCATGCTTTGCATGCCCTTCTTTTAGTTTTTGACGGATTTTCACGGATTTATTTTTTATCCGTGCGCAAACAGTTTCTTTATTCGATTTTTTCTTTTCTGATGGAGCTGTATTGATGTGCTCCTTTACCACTGTTTCTGCCGTGACCCTGGCACATTCACTCAGCTCTTCTTCAGCTACCTCATCTATCCCGAAAGGGAGGTCAGCATCGTATAGTGTATCAGCCTGGATAATCACCGGATCAAGTCCCTTCAGTGCGCCCTTCATCATCCGCGAAGAGCAGGATATGAAACAGCCTTCAATTGCGATAACTTTCCCGGCTCTCCGTACAAGTTCCCTCTGCCCGGTATCCTTTGTGAACGCCCCGCCAAGACAGATGCGTACTGTGCTATCGCGAGCCATCCTGTGCGCCACCAGGTTTGCCGCCCTTCTTGCGATCTCACCCTTACTGCATGCTCCCTCGCATGCCATGACCGCAATTTTCGGCGGGCTCGTTGAATGTTCTTTCGCATAATCCTCGCAAGCCGGGCACGATCGTTCTACTTTTTCGATGTTGATGGTTTCATGGTTCATGTTTTGCCACCTTTCTGGTTAGTTTTACTTAACTCTGGAATCATATAAACTATCAAACCGAATATCAAGATAAATTGAATTTGAGGACATCGAGACTCCAAATAATAATGAGCTTTAGTGGGTGTAAAATTCTTTGGTGTTGTTCAATCAAAAAGCAAAATAGCCACAGAGTCGCGGAGGCACAGAGTAATTATTTCTCGGTGTTCTCTGTGCCTCTGCGGCGAATATTTTACGCAAAAAACCAAACTATTTTACAGTCCCGAGCTTTACAAAAATATTTATCCTATTACGTTGCTCTCCTTTCTATGCAACAAAGGCGATGCTGTCCTGCAGATTGTGCAGTAAAAAGCGACTGGGAAAAGGAGCTTCAAACAGAGAGCGCTGTTTTTCAAACCAATAAATTTCGTGATGTAAACACTGTGTTAAGAGTCCTGGGCAATCCTTCAAGGTTAAAAATAATGATGATGCTTTTAAACAGGGATCATTGCGTTTGTGAATTAATTTACGTATTAAAAGAGAAACAAAACCTGGTTTCGTACAATCTTGGAATACTAAAAAAATACAGGATGATAGAGTCCTACAATCGTTCAAAACATAAATATTATAAATTGAATGATAATGCAATCGATATTATCAGGTTAATAAAAAATTTAAGTTGAGATTATCACCCGCTTAATTGCTCAACTTCGGAGCTTATTTCTCTCAGTGTCTCCACAGCCGAAGGCGGCGACCCTGCGCCTTTATGGCATCCAATGCAGGCATTATATGTTTCAGTCCACACATTTTCAAAGCTCTTAGCATCCTTTTTAGAAGCTGCATCCTTTAATTTAGGAATATACGTGTTGCGGAAATCCGAAATAGTGGGAGCTCTTAGAGAATCCAGAATCGCAGCATCTTGCAGCGTTTTATCCAATTCATCTATTTCAATTTTTGCAGCGTCCCATCTTGCAAACTTGCCAGCATAATCAAGGGAGAGCATTCTCCGTCCGATTTCCTGCATATCCCTTATGAACGATACTTTATCTTTTTCTGCCAAAGTTGTTTTTACATCCTTTACAGATGAATCAACTGCTTTTATTGAGGAATCAATTCCTTTTATTGAGGTCTCAAGTTTCTTAACATCAGAAGATACAGCGTTCAGTTCTCCAGATATTTTTTGCTCAAGGAATATTCCCAGGATTATACCTATTACTACTGCAGCAAGCACAAGCAATGTCTTATTTTCACCATTCATTTGTTTCACCTCTACTGTTTGTTCATATTTTCAACATTAAAATAATTTTTTAATATACTGGCAGCATGCTCATAAAAGCCGATCCTGTCATTCTTTTTAACATCTTCACAGAATTTTGGGACCCATTTTGAGAAATGGTATTTCATAAAAGAATCATGCTCTGTGGTGAATCCGTTTTCTGTCAGATAATACAAGAATTCCAGTTCAACTGCTACATGGTCAGGGAGATCGTGGAATTTTTCAATTACATTCAATCCGGCCTTATTATACGAATCAATCACAGATAATGTGGAATCTCCCATTATGACATCTTCCCTGTACATTGATTCATAAGGAGGGCATGGAACTTGCGGTATTGCAGTTGTAAAAAGTCTTGTGTACTCGACCGCAATCATTTCATAGAATTTCTCTTCATTCTTTTCCCTGTTCTCCTTTAGAAAAGTAAAGAAACCACTAATAGCGGCTTTATCAAGGAACTTTACATCCTCAATAAAGCCATCCCTCAAATATGAAGTGAATTCCCTGTCAGGTTTATGAAAGATAATACTTAATATTTTATAAAATTCTTTCTCCATAATTAAGGTTGAGAGGGGAGGAGTTTAATAAACCTCAACCCTATAATATATGCTATTCCTATTGCGCCAACTACTCCGAGTATAATAGCGACCTCTGCTCCTGAAATTGAATATATTGCAGGTTCACCGTATAATCCCATCATAGTCCTTCCAACTACCTGCGCAGATGGTACTGATTGACCCGGTATAACAAGGTTGAACCTTTCCGCAAACACTCCAATAACTGCTAGCAAGGAAGCTATCTGCACCTTGATCATAGTCTTCTTTGAAGAGAGGATGATTATTGGTACCACAGTTCCAAAGATTATCTGTATCCCCCAGAACACGAAACTGTATGGGCCTGAGAACAGGAATTTTGACATCTCTCCTCCACCCATTCCTCCATAAGTGCGTACTATATTTTCAATGAACACAAGGAACAACTGTAATAACAGAAAAGCTGTTAGATATTTTCCCAATCCTACCACGAGTTTCTCATCCATCTTGTACCCTATCGACTTGAAAGTAACTGTGAGGATCAATATGAGCAATGCTACTCCAGATGTCAGGGCTGCTACAATGAAAAGTATTGGGAGAAGCGGCGAGAACCAGAGTTCTTTGGCTACTATGAAACCAAATATGGCGCCGGTACCTGTGTGTACGAATATCGCAAGAGTTGCTGCCAGTGCTCCAAGGAGCTTTGTAGTTTTCAATAGATCCTCTCTAAATGTTGTCCAGAGATATACAATTGATAGAATAATGTATCCTGTATATAAAAAAGAATTTACCGCAAACATCGATGTCAGGTTCTCTGGCCCATAGAGGAATAGATTCATGAACCTATCCGGGCGACCAAGTTCCCCTAATATGGTTGTTAGAGCGCCGATTATCAGGAGTATTGCAAGGAATATGGATACTCTTGAGACAGGCTTATATTCTTCTTTTCCGAAAACATAGGTCAGGGATGAGAGCATAAGAGCGCCTGCACTTGCCCCTATGAAAAATATTACCGATGTTATAGGCAGGCCCCAGGGAACAACATTGCTCGTACCATAATCCTCCTGCCCAATACTCATCCCCCTGACGAACTCAAATAACCCAACGGCTATCAGTATCCCAAATAATGCTATAACTCCGTAATATCCTATTGATTTTCCTTCGATTTTAGTATAGTCCATATTTTCAACCTCTCTAATCTAAGTAATATACCTGCGGATTTGTTCCAAGGTCAGCCCTGAGCTGGTAATTCCGCCTGCTCCTTAGCAGTTTTGAGACCTCACTATCAGGGTCGTCCAGGTCTCCGAAAGTCCTTGTTTTCGCAGGACATGCCTGCGTGCATGCAGGTTCAACGCCGTCAGGTGAACCTATTTTCTTCCCCTCAGCTATTGCCTTTTTCAACCTGTGAACGCAGAAGGTACATTTCTCCACTATGCCTGAGATTCTTCTTGGGACATCAGGATTGTGATAATCCTTCTCCTCCTGCTCATAGAAGTTGAAAAACCTCTGCTGGTATGGGCAAGCCACCATGCAGTACTTGCATCCTATGCAGCGCTCGTACCTCTGGAGCACAAGACCGCCTACAACGCCCTCTCCTTCTTTGACTGTTGAGTATATCGACGCCCCTCCGCTCTCATTAGGTGTCTTATACGTAGCATCCACAGGACAAACCTTCACACACGGGGGATTTTCGCAGTGGTTGCAGATTAGAGGCATAATGCTTCCGCTCACATTGGGATACTTCCCTTTGATGACCGTGATAACACGGTTCCACTCCATCAACCTTCTTTTCTTGTAGTCAGAAGGTGTGCTTGATGTGACACTGTTCTCTGCTTTGCAGGCGACAGCACATGCCGCACATCCAACGCATCTATCAAGATCAATGACCATTCCGTATCTTACCATAATTTCACCTCACGCCTTGTAAACTTTGACCATTGTGGCATTCGTTGCGCTCTGCGCTGAGATCACAGCAGAAAGATTTACCATGATCTCGTTGGGGTTAGCACCCAGTCCTTTAGCATATCTCCCATAGTTCCAGTGTCCATGCTCGAACGGGAAAACCACCATCCATGGAGGATTTCCCGGATTTATCACAGCCATTACCTTGATCTTACCTATCGGGGATTCAACCCAGACTTCGTCACCGTTCTTGATGCCAAGTTCCTCTGCTTTATCAGGGTTAAGTTCTACCCAGCTTGTCCATCCCCTCCCAACCACTACCCCGAACCTCTCCTGGAGCCATTGGACATTTGCGCCCCTGCCTTCTGCATGGGTTATCATCTTTGGTGAGCTCATGTACAGTGGATAGCCTTCTTCTTTACCTGCAAAATGCGGTTCTTCGTAATGGGGATATGCATAAAGTTCTGGAGATTTCAACTCGCTCTTTAGTATTTCTTTTTGCTTATCTGTAAATCCTTCAAGCTTTGAACTTCTAAACTCGAACTTGCCAGATTTAGTTTTCAGGAGTTTGTCCTTTACCGGGTCCTTGACAGTTATTGTTTTGACCTTTTTCCCATCCTTCAGTTCTTCTTTTTCTTCTTCGGTCTTTTTCATCTCCTTATTGTACCCTATTCCATCCCATTCGTAGAATTTTCCATTGGAGAAGCGATATATGTAAGGTTTCTTATACCAGGATCCTTTTTCAGCCCACGAATCGAAGCTGTTAACTCCGTTATCACCTGGGGTTTTTTCAAAGCCTTTGGCAAAGCTATGCAGCATGTTCTCGAAACTTCCAAGGGCGCCATAAAATTCCCCTATTTTTCCACCCATTCTCTTGCCAAGGTCTATAATAACTTCCATGGAATTCCTTGTATCGTATAATTTCACAGCAGGTACCCTCAAGCCTGCCACGGGATAACCCGTACTCGGATATACCTTGTCATCATGCCACCTCTCAAGATAATACGTATCGGGCAGTATATAGTCTGCATACAGTGCAGTCTCACTCAGGTAGCTTGAGGTCTCGATTATGAAGACATCCTTGAAGGCTTCCCTTGCACGCTGAGGATTTGGCATCGAGAATAAAGGATTTGTATAATAGGTGAACATCATACTCAGCTTATAAGGTTCGCCCTTTGCGTGATGATCCGGGATATTCTGGTACACATTGCTGGCGATTGGCCATTCATCGCTCTTTGCTTTATCTATTCTTGCAAGAGTGTGAGCCTTGAAATCTTTGTCGACCTTCTTGGCAATATCATCCATATAGTCATCATCCTTCAAGGGAAGGCTGGCATAGGGCGCACCAATCTGATACATCACGCCTCCGAAAGCGAACATGCTTCCCACAAGTGCATTCAGTGCATGGATCACCATGTGATTATAAGTACCATTGGTGTGGGCGCCTGCACCTCTTTCACCTGCTGCTATGGCAGGTTTTGTGGTTGCGAACTCCTTTGCTATCCGGATGATTTGCTCATCAGGGATACCAGTTATCTCACTTGCTTTTGCCGGTGTAAAATTGGTAAGGACATTGTTCCAATAATCTATAAGCCCGAAAGTCCATTTTTCTTCAAAGTCCTCATTTGCCACTGTTTCTCCGATGATGAACTTTCGTCCCGGTGTCTTGAAATCACCTACAAAGCTTCTATCCCATAATCCTTCAGTAAGAATGACATGTGAGATCCCCAGAGCCAGTGCGCCGTCTGTACCTGGTTTTACTGGGAGCCATTCATCCGCCTTTATAGCCGTAGTGGAGAATCTTGTGTCCACCATGACCTGCTTTGCCCGTACTGGTCTTCCTCTTCTCATGTGCGCCCATCTCTGGAGCATCAGGTTTGTTGGTCTCCATGCTTCGAGGGTAGCCCCTCCAAAATTGAGCACATAATTGCAGTTCTCCCAGTCGTATGCAGCATAATCGTCAGTGCCGTCCAGTACAAGCCTTGCTTTTTTGCTCGCATCAGCGCATATCGAGCTATGACCGAGGTTATTGGGAGTTCCGTAAAGCTTTGTGAATGTAGTCCATACAGCTCCCGCACTCCCCCTGTTTCTTCCGCTGAGAAATGCAACGGTATGTGATTTTCCTTCATTCCTGATTTTATTCAATCTTGCTGCTATGTCATTGAGCGCCTCATCCCATGAGACTTCCATGAACTTTGGATCCTCATTCTGACCTTTATTAGGATTTGTCCTTTTCATGGGGGATTTTACTCTATCAACATCATAAAGCAATTGAAGTCCAGCGTATCCTTTTGGACAGAGCTTGCCATTGCTGTAAGGATGGTCAGGATTCCCTTCGATTTTCACAGCTTTCCCATTGACCACTCTTACTTTTGTTCCACATCCGGCAGGACACTGGATACATACGCTTGAGACCCATTTTTCATCTCTGACCGATTCAGTGCCCTGAGCAAGCGCTTTAATAACAGTTCCGCCAAAACCAAACCCAAGGGTTGCAGCACCTGCTACTCCAGCTATTTTTATAAAACTTCTCCGTTTCATTTTTAAGTCCAATACCATACTACAGCCTCCGATTCATAATTATTCCAACTATTTTTTTATTAAATCAATTTCCTTTATTTCTTTTTCAGATTCCAATTTAGCTTTCTTGAATTCACCTGTTGCTTTTCCCATGGAGCGTGCCAGCTCAGGTAACTTGTTTGCCCCGAAAAGTAGCAGGATTGCAGCAAATAAAAGTATCATTTCTTGAGTTCCTATCATATCTTTGTCACATCCAAAGCTAATTATTAATTATGTAAAGCAATATACATATAAAAGATTTTTTAGAAAAAAATTTCTAATTAATTGGTTTTACAGGAAGAAAAATTCCAGTCAATGACTTTTGCCTGAAGAAATTTCAAAGCTCAGCACTTCTTAAAGCTTCAAACAACTTCTTTCCAACAGGTGTCAACATATAAAATTTTTCCCCGTCCTGCTCTATGACTTTATGTTCCTTCATCACCCTCATATGGAAGTTCAACTTTGTGGCATCTTCAATACCAAGACTACGCTGAATCTCCGTGAACTTAAGCCTGCCTGCTTTAGAAAGTAGTTTGACCGCATCCTTTCTTGTTTGATTTGAGATCGCCTTGATCAGATCGGAATCAAATATCTGAGGTTTATCAAATTCTGCCTCTGCAAGAACCTTTCTTATTTTTGTCTGGACTTCATCTATTCTAAATGGTTTTGTGATGTAATCTGAGGCTCCTGCTTTCATGGCTTCAACTGCATTGTCAACAGTTGCAAAAGCGGTGATCAGAATTACACGGGTATGGGGTTTTATACGTTTTGTTTCCCGCAACACTTCCATTCCCCCAACGACAGGCATGATTAGATCGGTCACGACGACATCAAAATCTTTTTTCCCTATTTTTCCAAGTCCCTGTTGACCATTCTCGGCAGAATCTACTATAAATCCTGCATCTTCCAGAAATTCTACAAGCCCTTCACGGATTTCTTTTTCATCCTCAATTATCAGGATATTCTTCATAACATCAAATCGGTAATTTTATTGTAAATATTGTTCCAGTTCCAACGTCACTTTTCACATCGATTGAGCCGTTGTGTTTTTTGATAATCCCATAACAAATCGATAATCCAAGTCCGGTTCCTTCACCCGGCATTTTGGTGGTAAAGAAGGGGTCAAATATTTTACCAATGTTATCCTGCGGAATGCCGCAACCATTATCTGTTATGCTAATCTCAATGTAGTCAGATTTTACTGCTGTTTTAATATTTATTTCTCCGCCCGTTGTTATGGATTGTATTGCATTAGTCAGAATATTCATGATAACCTGCTGAATCTGTTCTCTATCAGCCATGATAAATGGAAGAGGCGTAAGGTCAGTAGTTATCTTCGTCCCGTTTAATTGAGGTTCAAGGACATTTAGCACATTATCTATCTCCCTATTTATGTCTACCGAACCTATTTTGGGCTCTGACTGGTGCGCGAATTCAAGCAGTCTCTTCACAATACGTGCTGCTCTATTAGTTTCCTTATTGATGATCTTGAGTCTGCTGTCAGTTTTCTCATCCCACGTTTTCTTTAACATTATCTGGGTGTGAAGGGATATAGTGGTCAGGGGATTATTTATCTCATGAGCTACTCCCGCAGCCAATTTACCCAACATGAAAAGCTTTTCTGATTGAATGAGCCGTGTTTCAAGATTTGCCATCTCCTTCTGTTCCGTAATATCCTTGATAACCAGAACATTGCCGGCATTCAGACTATCCTGCAATGGTTTATTACTTATAAGACCGGGAAAATTCGAGCCGTCTTTTCGCTTGAAAACATTCTCACCATCCGGTATTTCCAAATTATCTGCCTCGTTCGCCGTATAAAACAACATATTAATTTTACTGCCTGCAACTTCCCCTAAACAATAGCCAAATATCTTTTGAGCCCCACTATTCCAGGAAAGGATATTTTTGTGTGAATCTATCAATATGACAGCATCACTAATACTGTCAACGAGTTTTTTATATCTCTCTTCTGACTCACGCAGTTCGTTTATGCTGTTATTCAGGTTATATGACATCTCGTTGAATGCTGTTGAAAGAATATTTATTTCATCTGTTGAGTCAGTTTTTATCTGGTATCCAAGATTCCCCCTGCCTATTTCTTCTGTTCCTTTTATCAGGGAACGTATTGGTCTTGTCAGATAACTTCCCGCCATATACGCCATTAAAATACCCAGAACCCCTACCAAAAGAGTGAGTGCGATTATTGCACGGCTTGTCTGGTTAATCTTTTCGTGCATGGACGTTTCATCCATTCCGACATGGACAAAACCCGCCCTGCCGTCCAGAATTGGGGCAGTAAAATCAATGACATAGCCATCACCTGTATCGAGAAGATGGGAGCTATTGCCAATATCTGTATGAACAGTGAGAAGTTCACCTGGAAAACCGCCTTCAAAGGTATGCGCCAGCACTTTACCCCTCGCATCCGTTATATAAATATATTTAACATCTTTTTCTGTCTTTTTAGTATTTTCAACAAGCCTGTGGACATATACCGTATCCTCGATCAATATGGATTCTACAATGCTTGTTGCTAGATTCCTTGATATGACCTGTCCTCTCTCACGAAGCTCTTCTGTCAATGTCTTTGTGAGGCTTACCTGCACAAAAATAGTGGTGAGGACCCCAAGGAGCATTATGATAACGACTATCCAGACAACAAAATTCCTTATCAATCCCCCGCCTATGAAATTATTTATTTTATTTATCTTTTTTTCGGGCATCGCTGACTACCTTTTTCATCTCTCTTACAGAATCATAGAGACTGTCATTAGCTTCTGAGAATCTGTCTATCATAACGCGGTTCAGTATCTCTTTTCCTTTTTTATCCTCATGCATTTCTAGAAGAATTTTGCGCAACTTCTCTTTCAAAGCTGGGTCAATGTCTTTTGAGACCACCAGAGGAGGAATGCCGTATGGAGGCGACTTACTTAATATTTTAGTTCTTGAAGTAAATCTCGGGTCGGTTGCATTTTTGAAATCCCAGACCAGACTATCCACAGCAGCACCATCAACCATTTTTTCAGCTACCGCCTGAATGGATTTATCATGGCTGTAGGTGAAAAATGTCAGCTTGAAAAAAGTCTCCGGGTTCTCACCTATCTGCGCTATCATATACTCAGGTGATAGCTTCCCTGAATTGGAGAGAGGGTCAGTGTAGGCAAACGTCTTTCCTTTCAATTCTTCAAGCGATTTGATGTTACTGTCCACCGGCACTATAATGTATGAATAATAGCGAGGTTCTCCTCTTACTATCGGCACTGCAAGGAGTTCCATGCCGAACTGGTCTTTCCCATCAATATATGCTAGACTGCATACAAAAGCTGCATCCACGCTATTTTTTCTAACGAGGTCGTTTACTTCCTGATAGGTCCTACGCTGGACAAGCTTAACAGGAACACCTAAATTCATAGAAATATAATCGAACATATCCCGATAATAAACCATAGTCTCATCAGGCGAAATAATAGCGGATACTGCGATCCTGAGACCCTGTGCATCTGAATTATCGATATTGTCAACAGTACGATTTGATAAGTTGACTTTTGAAACTCTTTCTGATTCAAGACATCCGCTTGTAATCACAAATAAGAGTATAACCAACAGAATCATTTTTTTTTCAGATATCATACAAACTCATTCCAAATTGTACGTATCGCTTTATCATCCCATAGATTAAAAGATATTGTATGGCAAAAAAAAATATTGAATACAATCGTTATTTCGTTGGTTTGAGCGAAGGGGCAATGGAAAAAAATATTAAACCATAAAATGAATCGTGTATGATGTTTATGAAAAGTAATGATATTTCTCTGGAAGTGGATGGTAAAGATATCCCGATGAATGATTTTGTAAAGAAGATTATATTCGGGATGATATCGGGTTCAATAGGAGTGCTTCGGGATATTGACGTGGACTGGAAGACTGTTAATATAACTCTAAAAAAGTAATATTTTTTAGCTTTTTGGTATGAGTTAGCAAAGATATTGCCGCAAGTAATAGAATTTTTATTCTAATAAATGCTGTTGATAGAATTTTTTCCCGAAAAATGATTTTATACAACAACCGCTGTACTGTATTTTAATCAATGGATAGACAAATTGAATTTGCTTTGATTGGAAAATGAATATTCATGAATGACATGCTTATGGACCCTTATGGCCGTGTTATAACGAGTCTGCGCGTCTCCATAACGCAAAAATGTAATTTGAACTGTATTTATTGCCATGAAGAAGGGGAAGAAGGTAATTCTAAACGAGAGATCTCTCTTGATACTATTGTTAAAACTGTAATGATGGCAACTGAATTTGGAGTTAAGAAGGTAAAATTCTCAGGGGGAGAGCCATTGATGAGAAGTGATTTTGAGGATATAATATCGGATTTGCCGGATTTAAAAGATATATCAGCAACTACTAACGGTGTGTTACTTTCAAAGCGTGCCGCATCACTTGCAGAAAGTGGTCTTGATCGCGTGAATATAAGTCTTCCTTCTCTGAATGAAGAAAATTATGGAAAAATAACAGGTTCTCCACATGCGCTCTCCAAAGTACTTGATGGGATTGATGCGGCTATAGATGCGGGATTAGCTCCAATTAAACTTAATATGGTGCTTTTAAAAGGTCTCAACGAGTTTGAAATCGACGATGCCATTCATTTTGCTGATCGATATAATGGAAATGTGATATTACAATTGATCGAACTCATGAATTTTAAAAATGTAGGCCAGTATATGGTTGATATAAATAGTATAGAAAAAATTCTTGAACCAAGAGCTGCGTATATTAAAGAACGCCAGATGCACCGGAGAAAAAAATATTTCATAGACGGAGTTGAAGTCGAACTGGTCAGGCCAATAGATAATTCCAGTTTTTGTGCAAACTGCAATAGACTTCGTTTAACTTCCACTGGAAAGTTGAAACCCTGTCTTATGAGAAATGATAACCTGATAGAAATCAAGGATGAAGCCACTTCAGATGAAATTAGAGAAATGATTAAAAAAGCAGCAAAAATAAGAGAGCCATATTATAAAAATAACCTCACACAGATTATGAACTAAATATGAAATCGCCAATATCACTTAAAGAAGCGCTTGAAAAAATAAACGAGTTAAAGAACGAATATTACTTCAGGCGTGAATCTGAACTAGTCGATCTTAATGACTCCATAGGCAGAGAAATCAGTGAAACTATTTTTGCAGATTCAATGTCGCCTGAATTCGATATAGCTGCAATGGATGGGTTTGCTGTTCGTTCTGAAGATGGGTATCCCCTTATAATATCAGGCAGTTTATATGCGGGCGATTGCATGGTAAAGTTTAATGGCGGTGAAGCAATGGAAATAGCGACAGGTGCATTACTCCCGCAGGGGGCGGACGCTGTGCTAAAGATGGAAGATGCGGAGGTTAAAAAAGATCACCTTTTCGGCAAAAACTTAAAAAAATGGGAAAATGTGTTCCGTGCCGGCTCGGATTACAGGAAGGGGGATAATATTTTTGAGAAAAATCACCGAATAATGCCCCAGAGCGCTGCGCTTTTATACAGCCTTGGAATCGAAAAAGTTCCGGTACTCAGAAAGATTAGAACAGGCATAATCTCTACGGGTACGGAGATTCATAACGGAATGATAAAAAATACCAATGCGGTGTTAATACAGGGCTTCATGAAGGAACTGGGCTGTGCATCTGAATTTATCGGTACAGTTCCCGATGACTACGATAAAACAAAGAAAATGCTGCTGCAAGCCTGCGAAAAATATGATGTTGTGTTTACAACGGGTGGAGTATCAGTTGGTGAGCGCGATTATGTTGCAGATATAATTGCCGAAACTGGTGAAATTATATTCCACAGGGTTTCAATACGGCCTGGTAAGCCGATAGCAGTGGGAATCATCAACGACACCCCAGTATTCAGCCTGCCAGGAAAGCCCACGGGTGCTTTTGCAGCTCTTGAAATGGTGGTAAGAAGTTATTTCACAAAAATACCCAGGGCAACTTGCAAGATTGCGATGAATGAGGATGTGCTGCTTCAGGAAAAAGGTTTCAGTTATATTCTGTTCGTGAAAATAGCACAAGAAATGGCAAACACAATGGGGTATAAAAATTCGGGTATGAAACTGTTTGAGAAGGAGTACGAGACTGCGATCATCTCAGCATCCCCCAGGTCAACCATCGTGGATGGATATGTAGTAACAGATAGGGATATGATAAAAGGCGAATTTGCAGAAGTCCATCTATTCAGTTAGAATTAGTTAGAAGAATGAGGAATAAGAAACACGATCGTATTAAAAAGGAGATACAATGGATAAAAAAATCGTAAATCTTGCAATAGACCTTCACGGTCATCTGGCGCCTGGTATTGCCCTTGGATTAAGAATGAGTGAAATTGCACTTTCAATAATGAACACTAAAAAAGGAGATAAATATCTTGTCGGGATATCTGAAACAGCTCGATGCCTTGCAGATGCCATGCAGGCTGCGACGGGCTGCACCCTTGGGCACGGGAGCGCTTTTGTTGAAGATTATGGAAAGCTTGCTCTCACTCTTGGAGATGTCAGGACGAAAAAAGGCGTGCGCGTTGCACTTAAGGATGAGGCGAATAAGCACTCAACGCTGATGAATAAATGGATGATGCGGCTTGGCAAGCTCTCCCATGAAGAGGAAGAGGAACTTGGCATGCAATTACTTGATATGGATGAAAAATATTTTCTTATCCAGAATGTTGAGATAGATAGGGAGCAAAATTTTGAGAAATCGGGAATCGTAACATGCTCTGTTTGTGGCGAGTTAATTCCTCAAGTTTTAACGGAATTCAAGAATAACCTTGTTTATTGTAATGCATGCTGCGGAAAGGCATATTATAAATTAATTGAAGATTAATGAATGCTATGGGGAATTCCTGTACGTCACTTTATTTCGGTCCCTCAAACCGTATTTAAAAAGCTTGCGGCGGCTTTTTCTATCCTATAATATTTGTATTTTGACTGATTATATGAACTGACAACATAATATTTTTTCATTATAGAAAGGTTGTGAGATATCAAGTTCTGTTTCTCATTTAAAATAGAGACAATCTCACATACACAAAGATCTCCATTATTTAATAAAAGAGCGATCTTAACCCTTAAAGGATGACTGAAAACTTTACAAAAATTGCTTATCTCGATTACTCTATTGTTTGATATGTTGCTTGATTCGTCTTCAAGTTTATTTGTCCATTCTTTCTTAATATTTTTATCTTTCGGGCAGCATTTCATAGAATGATGTATGATTTATTATCATATCAATTTTTCTTGATATTCAGGTATTATATTTATTTTGTTTACAGCGATTAAGATTTAACCGAAATTATTTGAAAATTCGCTTGAAAGAGGCTATACATGAAAGATACAACTGGTTGCTGCGGAGGAACAAGTAAAGGCAGTCTTGGCATAATAAGCAAATACCTGACCCTCTGGATCTTTCTTGCCATGGTTGGCGGGATAATCCTTGGGGCTCTGTATCCACAGGTAGCCACAATCCTCGATGCTGTCAGGATCGAACAGGTATCACTTCCCATAGCGATAGGTCTTATCTGGATGATGTACCCACCTCTTGCGGGTGTGAAATACGAAGAACTATATAAAATGAAGCAGCAGGGGAAGGCCCTGAGCGCATCCATTGTCCAGAACTGGGTTATCGGTCCTGTGCTCATGTTCGCCCTGGCATGGATATTCCTGAGAGTATATAATATGGAAAATATCTTACATAGAATAAAATCCGGGGTGTCAAAAATTTGACTGATGAGGAATTTACTCAGGAAGACAGGCGAAAGTGCGAAATCCAATTGCACAGACTCCTAGCATGGGTCGGAAAGCAGTATTCCGAAAGCCTTGAACTGCCTTATGGGAGAGTCCATCTGCGGAATCTCATATTCAACCTTATTACAAAAAACAGGCTTTCAAGCAAGGATTTGAAGGATATAGAAGGGCTCCATCACAGCCTTAGAGAGATAAAACTGAAGAAAGAAAATGAACTAGCGACACTGGAGCTGACGATTTCAGAAGGGGAAAAACTATGTGACGAAATAGCCGGGCTGATAAGGGCACTGGATACTCTCAAAGACATGCCAAAAATGAGAGAAAAAGTGAGTTTTCATGATGAGTTCAAAGAGAACGGAATAAAGGATGGAAAAAGATGGATAAAATATTTAGAGGAGATACAAAAATAGTGTGCTGTAACGCCATACATTATGTCTATTCCAGCAAGACTAACAAAGCCATAATTCCAACCCCAAGTATTATTGAAATAAATTGCAATACAGAAATAGATAACTTACATTCATGTTGCAGTTCGGGTATCAGGTCAGATCCAGCAATATATATAAAACCGCCAGCAGTGATAGGCAGCAAGATTGATGAGTAACCCTCTATATGTGATCCGGCGAATAAGGAAATTATAGCTCCCAAAATGGGAGTCAATGCTGAGAGGAAATTGAACGCAACGGCCTTTTTCACCGATAAACCTGAATGAAGAAGCACTCCAAACTCTCCTAATTCCTGGGGGATTTCGTGTAAAATAATAGCCAATGTAGTTGAAATCCCAATGGGAATACTCACAGTATAACTGGCTCCGATAAGCATTCCGTCAATCAGGTTATGAACACTGTCCCCAACTAGATTCATGGCAGCTACAGGGCGCGGACATTCTTCAGGGGCAGCGAAGTGACAATGTCTCCATCGTATAAACTTTTCCAATACGAAGAAAATAAGAATACCTGACACTATATAGAGAGAGGTAGTCAGATCTGCACCAAGCTTTTCAAATGATTCCGGCAAAAGATGAATAAAAGCATCACCAAATAATCCACCAACTGAAAAACTAATAAGAAAGAGCAGCATCTTTTTTGGCATTTCTTTGTTCAAAAAAAGGGTAAAGATTCCGATTAATGATATTAGGCTTACCAAAATAGCGCTAATTATAGTATATATCCAAACTTCCATAACACTCACCCCAGGAATATAATCAAGGATTATGTTAATCGTTTTTATATTTGAAGTTGCTTATCAAGATAAAATGATTCTATTTATTAATGCCCGGCTCTCAACCTGTAAGCCAGTGCCTCTGGAAGATGTGCTGCAAGCATGTCTCTTATCACTTTTTCGATATCATATTTTGTCCTTTTAAGTTCGATACCCCGTGTGACTGTGTCAAGAACAGCGAACGAAGCATCAGGGTTTCCATCCCTTGGTTGCCCGACTGAACCTGGATTCACTACCAGACCGCGGGATCCATAATCCATTATGAATGGTATATGGGTATGGCCCAGAACAAGGACATCGCCATTGATATTGGAAAGAAGGTCTGGCGTTACATCTCCTGGACAAATATATTCCTGAAAATTATCAGGGCTTTTGTGGAAAAGGACTATCCTTTCACCATTTGCCACAATAGTCACTGTATCTTTAAGCCTCAAAATATAATTCAAACTATCCCGGGACGCGGCATTTCTTGTCCATTCCATCGCTGTCGCAGCATGTGGATTAAAATCAGAAGTATTACCTGTCATGAACGCCCTGTCGTGGTTTCCAAGAATTGATATGATCTTTTTCTTTTTGAATAGATAAATAGTTTCATCTGGATATGGGTTGTATCCAACAATGTCACCTGCATGCAGTATTATCTTCACATCCAATTCATCCAATTCCTCAAGTACAGCTTGCAGAGCAACTATATTGGAATGGACATCAGAGATCAGGCCAATAAGCATATGATTTGAAATACGATGATTGTTCAAATAGTTGTCTTTATATCATATCAATTTTTCTTGATATTCAGGTAGTATATTTATTCTTGACTCGCTGGATTAGTATACCAATGAAATGACCCAAAATGCATGAATTATGAATAATCAATGTCAGTGTGAATCCAAAACAGCAGAAATATGCTGTCCAAGTGATGAAAACCTTCGCAAAGAATGGCTCTTGAATCTGGAAAAAGATCATAAGCCTTTAAGGCATGCTTCAAAAGAAATTGTCAGGAAATTAAATATTCTCTCAAATTCCCACCGAATTGAGATCCTTTTGATGCTTGAACAACGAGAACACTGTATGGATGAAATTGCAAGAAAGCTTAAGGCTGAAAAATCTGCTGTTTCCTATCATCTGGGGTTATTAAAAAAACACGGTATGATATGCAAAATAAAACGCTCTCGATTTGCATTTTATTCACTTTCTCAAGAAGTGAAGAGAACGATTTCGATTTTTCGAAAACTATAGTTCAAATTTTTTTGAAATTCCTTATAGGGTTTTATTAATCGAATGCACGTATAAAGTGTTAGAATAACAAATGGAAGGCAGGTATTAGAATGAAGAATGCAAACAAAAAAAAGGTGATTTCTTGAAAGATACAACAGGTTGCGTTGGAGGAACAAATAAAGGCAGTCTTGGCATTATAAGCAAATACCTGACCCTCTGGATTCTTCTTGCCATGGCAGGCGGGATAATCCTTGGGGCGATCTATCCGCAGATAGCCGGGATATTAGACGCTGTTCAGATCGAACATGTCTCACTGCCCATTGCAATAGGTCTTATCTGGATGATGTATCCACCCCTTGCAGGCGTGAAATACGAGGAGTTATCCAGAATGAAGCAGCAGGGAAAAGCCCTTAGCGCATCCATTATCCAGAACTGGGTGATAGGACCTGTGCTGATGTTCACCCTCGCATGGATATTCCTTCCAGACCTTCCTGAGTACCGCATTGGTTTGATCATGATAGGTCTTGCGCGATGCATTGCCATGGTGCTTGTCTGGAACCAGCTTGCAGGAGGAGATAATGAACTGTGCGCGGTTCTTGTCGCTGTGAACTCTATCTTTCAGGTAGCGCTTTATTCGGTTCTGGCTTACTTATTCATAACCGTATTGTCCCCATGGATAGGCGGTGCAGGTGCGGGCGCTGTTGTGGATATTTCAATATGGCAGGTCGCTAAAGCCGTATTCATTTATCTTGGAATTCCCTTTATCGCAGGT
>JAYTKX010000064.1:0-6368 GCA_043729865.1 Methanobacteriota archaeon | reverse complement strand
GATTGCGCAGATTTTCGCAGATAGAAAATATCACAAGACTATAATTCTATCATTTATCTCTGTTATTTGTTGCTAATTGACACTTGACGAGACACTAGTTATTATTTTTCAGCACCTGCTCTATCACTAATGCCCCCAAGCACCTCAGAATTCTATTGAGGACATATCCCCAATATTAAGGGAATTATGTTTCCCGTGCACGCTTGCGTCATCTCCAACAATTGACCTCTGTAGATTGGCTTTTGATATATGGGAACGCGAACCTATCACGCTATCCGAGATTATGCTGCTCTCGATGATAGTATCACTTGCTATGGACGCATGCGGTCCCACCACTGAATTAATGATCGTGACATTATCCCCTATAGCTACGGGTTGTATGATGACCGAATCTTTTATCTCATATACCGGGTCGATATCCTCTTTTTCATCCAGAAGCACCCGGTTCGTCTCAAGCAGCGATTCCTGATGCCCGCAATCGTACCAGCTTGAGACCGGGAATGTCTTGAGCCTGTGCCCCCTGTTCACCATCTCCTGCAGTGCATCCGTGAGCTGGTATTCCCCGCGCGTACGCGTATCTTTATTTATCATTTCTTCAAGTATAGAGAGGAGGACCTTTGTTTCCCTGATGAAATATACGCCTGCTATACCCAGCCTTGATTTTGGGCGTGCGGGTTTTTCTTCCAGCCCCTTTATGTATTTTCCTTCGAGTTCCACAATACCGTATTTTTTAGGATCGTCTACTTCACGCACGCCAATAGAGCCTGAACAGTCGCCGTTATTTAAATGATGATCGTAAAACTCTGAATACCCAGCCTTGAATATCATATCACCCAGAGCTATCATTATTTCCGAGTCGCCTATCTCATCCCTTGCAACATAAATGGAATGTCCCAGACCGAGCTGTTCCTGCTGGTCGATATATTTTATATTGAAAATATTTGAATAGTTCTTATCCACATATGACATGATCTGCTCTTTCCTGTAACCCACTACCATTATTATCTCCTCGGGCTTCACGTCCTTTATCCTGTCCAGTATATGTCCGATTATGGGCTTTCCCGCGATATATACCATAGGCTTTGGTTTTGTGAACGTATGCGGGAACAAGCGCTTGCCTGCGCCTGCAGCCGGTATGATAACTTTCATATTATGTCCTCCCGTACTCATCGTCAAACCTTACTATATCATCTTCGGCGACTGAATCACCAAGCTGAACTTCAATGATCTCAAGCGGGATCTTTCCCGGATTGGACAGCCTGTGCTTCACTCCGCCCTTTATAAAAGTGCTTTCTCCTGGACTCAAAAAGAATTCTTTCCCATCCACCTGTACCTGCGCCATGCCTTTAACGACCACCCAGTGCTCGCTCCTGTGATAGTGGAGTTGAAGGCTCAATGTCTTTTCAGGCATAACCATAATGTTTTTTATCTTATGCCTTTCCGAGCTTTCAAGAATAGTATATGAGCCCCATGGTCTATACACGGTCTGGTGAAGTAATACCCGCTCATCATTCTTATTCTTTAACATGGAAACAAGGTCTTTCACCGTCTGGCTGCTGCTTCTTGGACAAATGAGCAGGGCATCCGGGGTATCCGCTATGATCATCCCGCTGACATCAATGAGCGAAACAAGTTTGTTGGGTTTTGAATATATGAGATTATCGGTTGATTCGATTGAAACATTATCGCAGCCGTACACCACATTCCCTGAACCGTCTTTTTCAAGTTCGTCATACATGGCATTGAAGTCCCCGAGGTCGCTCCATTTCTCATCCAGCCTGACAACAGCCACGCAGGATGATTTTTCCATTATCCCATAATCAATTGATATAGAAGGGACTATATCATAAACAGCATTTATGTCGTCTGAGGTCTCAAATGCTTTAAAAACATCTGGCGCATGTGCTTTGAGTTCATAAAAAAACAAATCTGTGTTGAACAGGAACATGCCGCTGTTCCAGAGGCATCCTTCTTTTACATATTTTTTAGCCAGGGTAAGCGCTGGTTTTTCCCTGAACTCAAGTACTCTGTATCCTGCTCCGAGTGCCTGACCGGGTTTAATATATCCGTAACCTGTATGCGGGGATCTGGGAGTTATGCCGAAGGTCACTAGGCTTTCAGAAGCCAGCGATACCGAACTTGCAATGATCTTCATGGCGCTTTTTTCGAGTATATGGTCTGATGGGAACACCCCAACAACGGAGCTGCCGTATCTTTTTTCTATCTCACGCATGCCAAAGCAGATGGCGGGAAGCGTATTTTTTCCTTTCGGCTCTATAAGTATATTCTCAGCCGGAATATCGTATCCACACTCTTTTATCTGTCCTGACACGAAAAACTTCTGGGATTCGTTGGTCACTACGAATATCTCTGTAATATTTGAGAAACTAAGACATCTTTCAAGCGTATCCTGGAACAATGAGGTTTTGCCAAATTTCAAAAACTGCTTGGGATACTGTTCGCGGCTGAGAGGCCACAGGCGCGTCCCTGAGCCCCCTGCAAGTATTATTGATTTTATGCGCTCATCTCCTTGTTCGTAATGTTTCTTCCAATCGTCATTAAGTTAGTATATCTATTTATAAATTTAACTACCAGCAGAGTCCAACATATTCGATATCTTTTCCCGGCGCCAGCATATGCCGCCCATCTATAACAAGACGGTTTTTCATAACACCAAACTGCTTATCAAGCGACCTGAACTCATCCCATTCTGTCATTACAAGACACGCATCAGCGCCCCTCAGTGCATCCTGCGCTGAACTGTGATATTCGACGCTGCCAAAGAGCTTTTTCATATTCTCGTTCGCCATAGGGTCATATGCAAGGACTTTCGCCCCGTTATCGAGCAGTTCCTTTATCACCGGAATAGACCGTGATTCCCTGATGTCGTCAGTGTCGTTCTTGAAAGCAAGCCCCAGCACTGCAATCTTCTTCCCGCTGATATTACCTAGCCTGCTTTTCAGCAACCCTACCATCCTGGACGGCTGCTTTTCGTTCACCTCAATTACCGATTTAAGAAGATAGGGGTCATATCCGATCTCCACCGCCTTTCCTATCAGTGCTTTCACGTCCTTGGGAAAGCACGAGCCTCCAAACCCTGCCCCTGAGTTGAGAAAGTGCGGACCTATCCTGAAGTCTTTGCCTACTGCTTTCATTACCTCGTAAGTATCTATGCCCAGTTCCTTGCAGATATTCCCTACCTCGTTCGCAAAGGATATCTTCGTAGCAAGAAAAGCGTTATTTGCATATTTTATCATCTCTGCCGTGCGGGGATTCGTCCTTGTTACCTCGCATTTAAGCCCGCTGTAAAGCGATGCTACGATATCTCCCGCCCTCTTATCAAGCGAGCCCACCACTATCTTGTCCGGGTTCATGAAATCATGGACAGCTTTACCTTCACGCAAAAACTCGGGATTCATGGCAATGCCAAATTCCCCTGCGCGTTTTCCGGAGTGTTTTTCTATGATCGGGAGGACTACTTTCTCAGTCGTTTCTGGCACGACCGTACTTTTTACAACGACAACATGATAGCCTTTCTTCTTCCTGAGCGCATCCCCCAGACTTGCGCTTGCAGCTTTCACGATGCAAAGGTCGATGCTGCCCTTTGCATCCGATGGTGTGCCCACACAAATAAAAGAAACATCAGAGTTCGTTACTGCCAGATCGTAATCAGATGTGGCGCGAATTCTTTTGCCCGCATGCTTTTTAAGGAGCTCTGAAAGACCGTCTTCATATATCGGCGCCACTCCTGCATTTATCTGGTCGATCTTTGAGCGGTCAACATCGACACATATCACTTCATGCCCGAGCTCTGCAAAACATGCCCCACTGACAGTACCAACATATCCTGTCCCAATTACTGAAATTCTCATAAGTTATCCGCTCTTTTAAGTTGAGTAAGGATATATTAATATTTGCTTAAGATCCCCTAATTCCAGCCGATTCGTTAAGCTAATAAACCTTACAGACAATAAATAAACAAATTATGAAAGCAATAATTCTTGCAGCCGGGGAAGGTCTGAGGTGCCGTCCCCTTACCCTGACCCGTTCAAAGGTGATGCTGCCAGTGGCGAACAAACCTTTGCTCGAGCATATAATTAATGCTGTAGCCGAAAATGATATCAAAGAGATCATCATGGTCGTGGGTTATCAAAAAGAGAGGATAATGGATTATTTCGGGGATGGTCTGGAGTTCGGAGTTAATATCAAATATGTATTTCAGGAAGCGCAACTGGGGACAGCGCAAGCTGTGAAGCTTGCAAAGGAATATGTGGACGGTGATTTTCTTGTCCTTAACGGGGATAACCTTGTGGACAGGGGGACGATCGCAGACCTCCTTGCTGGAAAAAATGGCTCAGTAACACTGCTCGCTGTTGAGAGGGAGCAGACTCTGGGCTATGGAGTTGTGATCTCTGAGGGTGGAAGAGTTATAAAAATCCTTGAGAAGCCAAAAGAAATTGTGAGCCATCTTATAAATGCCGGAATATACATATTCACCCAGGATATCTTTGAAGAGATCAACCGGACACCGCTCTCCTCAACAGGGGAATATGCAATTACGGACACCATTCAGCAAATGATCCTGAAAGGAAATATTGTCAGCATGGTAGAATCAAAATCCCTCTGGATGGATGCCGTTCATTCCTGGGACTTTCTCAAAGCCAATGCTGTGTTTCTGGAAAATTGCAAGAACAAGCTATCCGGCACTGTTGAAAAGGGTGCGACTATCAAAGGTAATGTCCTGGTCGGAGAGAACAGCGTCATCCGGGGGGGATGTTATATTGTGGGACCTGTCGCTATTGGAAAGAACTGCGATATCGGTCCGAATACAGTCATCCTTCCCTCAACCGCGATCGGAGATAACGTCTCGATAGATTCATCTGTTGAGATACAGAACAGCATACTCATGAATGACGTGCGAGTGGGAAGCGGGTCGTTCATATCCAATTCCATAATCGGAGCCAACAATACCATAGGTCCTCATTTCTCGACAGAGGTGGGCAGGGAACTGATGATCGAGATGAAGGGTATATTGCATCATGCAGAACTGCTTGGAACGGTAACAGGGGACGATAACAGCATTGGTAATCGAGTACTGATAAAAGCCGGGAAGATGGTGGCAAATAACTGTACCATCGAGGCAGGATCGACCGTTCATAAAGACTTACCTCCGGGCTCTATCGTGGTATAACATGTGCGGGATTGTTGGATACAACGGCAAAAATCAGGCGGCTGCAATACTTATAGACTGTCTGAAAAGACTGGAATACAGGGGCTATGACTCCGCGGGAATTGCGGTTTTTGATACAAATGTAGTTGAAGTGTACAAAGAAAAAGGCAGGATCGTTGACCTGGAGAAAACTCTCCCCAATATATCCGGAACTGTGGGAATAGGGCATACACGATGGGCTACTCATGGAAAGCCCAACAAGATAAATGCTCATCCCCATACCTCCGGGAACATCGCTGTTGTGCATAACGGCATCATTGAGAACTTCCAGGAGTTGAAGGAAAAGCTTTCGCGCGAAGGTTTTGAATTTGTCTCGGAGACCGATACGGAAGCGCTGGCGCATCTTATAAACCACTACTATAAGGATAATCTCATAGATGCAGTAATATCTGCCCTTAAGGATGTCAGAGGGTCATACGCCATAGCTGCTATTTGCGGTTCTGAACTTGTGGCGGCAAGGAAAGACAGCCCTCTTGTGATCGGGATCGGAGAGGGTGAGAATTTTGTAGCTTCGGATATACCCGCTATTTTAAAATACACCCGGAAGATCATATTTTTAGATGACATGGAAGTCGCTTCTATTACTCCTGACGGTGTGTCTTTCTTTGATACTGGTAAAATGCCAATTGAAAAAAAGATAAATTTGATAGAATGGAACCTCGAAGCGGCTGAAAAATCAGGATATGAACATTTTATGCTCAAGGAGATCCATGAGCAGCCAAGGGCGCTCCATGAGACTTTCGCTGGCAGGATATCCGAACTTGAAGGCAATATTTCATTCGAAGGATTGAACCTCACGGAGTCACATATCAAGGATATATCAAGGATCAGCATCATCGCATGCGGTACCTCCTACAACGCTGGTTTCCTTGGCAAATACCTGTTCGAGCAGCTTGCAGGCGTCCATGTGGATATTGAAATAGCATCTGAGTTCAGATACGCGCATTCATCCCCGGGCTCTCTGGTCATTGTAATAACCCAATCCGGCGAAACCGCGGATACTCTTGCGGCGCTGCGTGAGGCAAAAAGTTCAGGGTGCAGGACGCTTGCGATCACGAACGTAATGGGCAGTACGGTCACAAGGGAAGTGGATAATGTCATATATACAAGGTCAGGACCCGAGATCGGAGTTGCTGCG